>CAZZYR010000001.1:0-30218 GCA_964658235.1 uncultured Acetobacteraceae bacterium
TGCGGATATCTAGCTTGATGCCGCGATGCTCCAGCACCGTCAGCTTTACGGCCGATTGCCGCCGCATCAGCGCGCGCACGCGGGCCAGCAATTCGGCCGAGCTGAAAGGCTTGGCAAGGTAGTCGTCTGCACCGCCATCGAGGCCGGCGATGCGATCCTCCACGGTGGCACGCGCCGTCAAGACCAGCACCGGCTCGTTGAAGCCGGCTTCCCGCCATTGACGCAACAATGCGAGCCCGTCTCCATCCGGCAAGCCAAGATCGAGCACGATGACGTCAAAATTGTCTTCCGCCAATGCGTCGCGCGCCGCTTGGCAATTACGGGTGAGTTCAACGGTATAATTGTTTTCCGCCATGCAATCGCGCAAAAAGCTGCCCAGGCGCGGGTGGTCTTCCACGATGAGCACCTTCATGGTCGAGCCGACCGGTTCGCTATGGCCTCAGTGTCTACCAAATGTCAGGACCGTGAATGTCCCATCAAAGTAGGTGTTGGGATAGAATGGAGCAACGGCTGTGTTGATCTTAAGCTTGGGGTCCGCGGCACCCTCGGCGGTCACACTATAGATCTTACCCGTCGCGTGGTCCAGCGCCATGGTGCGGGCATAGGGGCGCGTCGTGTCCGCCTCCACCAGATCATAGGTGTCTGCGTTGGCTTCGCGATAGATGACGATGTTGGCGTCCACCCCATTCGACGCAAAAATCTGCCGCGTTGCAGGATCGAATACCACGCCGTCATTGCCGCGGCCGATCGGCCGCGTAGCCACGACGCGGCCAGTCTGCAAATCCAACACCGCCAATACAGGGGCAACCCCGCGGCAGCCGACGAAGACGCGCTGGGTGATCTGATCGAGCGCCAGCCCGGTGGGCTGCGTGCAGCCGGGAACAGGCCAAACGGCGGTGGCTCGCCGGTGCGCGATATCGACGCGCGCTACTGCGCCGCGGTCCCGCTCGGCGATGATCATGCCGCCCTGCCCGTCGGCTGCGGCCCCATCCAGCTTCGAACTGTCCATCATCAACACGCCCAGCTTGCGGCCGGTGGCCGCGTCTACAAAGGCCAGTCTGCGGCTATCGCCCTGGGTGAAGACAAGCTGCTTTGTCTGTGGGTCGTAGAACGCATTATCGTTGTCGGTGCCCAGTGAGAGGCGATCAAGCGTCTCCAGAGTGGACAGCCGGAAGATCGTCGTGCTGCCATCCTCGTTTGCGGTGTATCCGCGATCAAATTCAGGAACCAAAACTGCTGCGTCGGCATCTTCCGAATGGGCGATGGTTGCGGTCATGGCGTGGCGCACGGTGTCGAACACCGTCACACCCGCGCCGCGTCGGCCGATGAACAAACGCGGCCGCGCCGGATCAAGTGTCACATAATCCCAGTCCGGTGCACGCCCGGGCAAAACAATAGCCGACTCCAAACGATAGAACGACGCAGCAAATGCGGGCGCGCCGGCAGCCAGCGTAGCCAGCACGGCTGAGAGCAGACGGAACGCCTTACGGCAGGACATCGAACCACATCTCCTGTGCCATGGCGCCGGTATCGCCTGGAGACGCGCTGACATAGAGCCGGTGCAGTTCAGGAACAAGTATACCGGTCTTGGCGCCCGCGGCCGACGGAATGTCCGCCAGGTGCACGATATGGTCCGCGTCGTTCTCGTGGAACACACCGATATAGCCCTCGCCGCCAAGCACGTATGCCCGCTTCGTGGCACGATCGAAAATGATTTCGTCAGTTCGGTTCGGCGCCTTAAAGCTGGCGACCGTCTGCCCGGTGTCCGCGTTCAGCACGACCAGCATTCCAGGCTTCCTGGTCACGACAAACAGGCGATGTGTCGCCTCATCCATCGCTATCGGCGCATTCTGCTCGGCTTCACGGATCCGGTAGGTCTTGGTGACTGCAAGCGTATCTTTGTCCACAACTGCAAGTGTATTCTTGTCTGTAATATTTACAAATAGCCGTGAGCCGGTCTGCTCGACTGCCATGGCCTCGGTATGGTTACTGTCAAAATGTACCTTTCCGTAGGTCTTGCCTGTACGTGGATCGATCTCCTCGATCCAGCAATCCTTCATGTCCACATCCTTGCCGCCGGTAACGATGTATAGGCGTCCGCGCGTTCGATCGTAACCGACTGAGTCCGAGCCTGGCGTGAGCGTGACGTGACCAACGAGCCTGTACGTTTTGGCATCGAATAGCTTTATGCCTTGCTTGCCGGTGTCGGTCACCAACAAGCGATTGATGTCCGGCATGAAGAGGATACTGTGCGGCGTCTCTGTGCCTGTGATCGTGGTCTCGTGCGCGCCGGTGCGGAGATTGAAGACCTCTACTGTCCCGTGATCTTCGGCCGCCACAAACAGGCGGTTGCCGTCAAAATCCACCGCGGAATGGTCGAAGTCGCCGGTGTAGCCGGGCAGCTGCGTGACGCCGCCGAGGCGCAGCGGCGCGGCGGATGCCGGCAGAACGAAAGCAAGTGCCAGGCTAGCGAGGAGCAGTCTCTTCATCGGATCAGGCCTTAAAAAAGGGGGGAGGATTGCAATCGTTTCCCAAGAAATCTAAATCGTCTTTTCATTTCTTCCGGGACCCGCGGTGTCCGCCAAGCTGCATGCAGGTCGTGGTTCCTCATCTAGGCGCCACAAACAAAGCGTTCAGTGATGTCACCCGTGCCGCAACCTCGTCGCGAATGCTATTTGCCTTGCGATGTAGAGTCTCCTGGTCATCGCCCTTTTTATAGCCGAACACAATGCTGATCGCGCCGATCTGGTGCCCCGCCGCATCGTTCATGGCGAGTTCGCATTCAAAGCGATTACCTTTCTCATTCACCTCAAGATTCGGCTTGCCGGTGTTCACGACACGCATATCATCATCATCCGCCGCTTTGCCCAGGCGACCAATGTTCGATGCGATGATAACGTTGTGGGTGCCGTGCGGTGGTGTGGCGTGAAAGGCGAGTATCTCAATTTCGGGGTGCGTCTGCAGCGTGGCATCCAGCAGATCTCTTGCGGCGATGTTCCCGTCAAAGGCGGGATCGAAGGGATATGGTTGCAGCAGATTCTCGGGATTCGAGATGCGGCGAGCGAGCTTGCCACGTATCTCGGCCGCTTCCTTTCGGAGCGCTTCCTTGTCCGCACCTGGCGCGTACGCATAAACCGTTCCCACGGCTCCAATCGTATCGCCGGACACGTCGACCAGCGTCTGCTCAACCTCGAAACGGTCATTCGTCTCGTTCATTTCCAATTTGGTTCGGCCAGTCGTGATGACGTTCATATCATCATCATCGGCCTTCTTGCCGATGCGCCCGATGTTGGAAGCCACGATTGGATAACCGCCATGGTCTTTCGTGCTGGCGTGCAGGGCCAGGATGACCACGTTAGGGTATTGACGCAGGAGATCATCAACCAGATGTTGGCCGTATGTCGCCGTCGGAATGGTGCTGTCCATCACCTCGGGCTCCATCAGATTGCCGGCATGTGAAATACGGCGAGACAACTCGTCACGTATTTGCGTGGCTTGGGCTTCGAATGCTGCCTTGTTATCGCCAGCCCTGTAGGGAAACACCACACCGAGAGATCCGAGTCGGCGACGATTAGCGTCCAGCAATGGCAACTGCACTTCATAGTGGTCGCCGGCTTTATTGATGGCCAGGAAAGTTTGGCCGGAGTTTGACACGCGCAAATCGTCCGCATCGGCTGGCTTGCCGATGAGGCGAGGGATATTGGCGGCGATAATGATGTTGTTGGCTGATTTCGGCGGAGTCATATGCATTGCCAAGACCGCGACGGCCGGGTGCAAAGCGACTTCCCTGTCAATTAATGCCTGCGCGTATCGCGACGGGGCAGGCGGGAGGGCATAGACGGGACGGGCGAGCACGATCGCGCCCACGAACGGCACAGTTACCCAAAGTCGATGCCGCACCTTCAACCTCCCAACCTTTTTGTCGAAGAGTGTCAGCTCCAGCATGCGCGAACTTGGCGGTCCGACCCATGCGCAAACGGAGTGTCACTATCGTTAACAATGACTATAGCCACCTCACCTGAAGTTAACCTGAACATGGCCAGCGGAATCCGGGCGAACGCCAGCTTCGTGAAAAGCGGCAGGACTTTAAGCTGTTCCAGGCGACGGCGCGGCGATACCCAGCCTTCCTCGAGCGGCTGCTTGGCGAGGCGGGTATCACCGCCGACGCGCTTGGCAGCATCATCCCCCACCAGGTCTCGGCTGGCGCCCTGGCCCATCTCGCTCGTCATCTGGGCGGCGACCCTGCGCGCATGGTCAATGTGGTTGCCAAGCTCGGCAGCCGCGTTGCGTCCAGCATGCCGCCTTCGCTGACTGCCCGTTACAGAAAGGCCGCCTGCCAAGGACTAAGTTGGCAACGACGCGCCCGGTGCGCTCACCTTCTGCTTGCAAAAGGCCCCGGATAGGCCGTGTGTGTCCGACCCGATAGCCCCATTGCTTCAACAGCCGCTAAGACTCCCAAGCGCCAATACTTTTTTTCCAAAACGCCGACCGGGGAGCGCCCGTTCTCCCGGTCACGCGCCAACCGTTGCAGCTGCACGCGATCTCCGGGCTCGCGATCGAAGCCTCCACTGCGTAAATCACTGCTCCGCGCTGCGCGAGCCGATCCGCGCGGCCAATCCTGCCGCAATGCTCATGTGCCGACATACGATATGACAGCATCGCCGTGTGGGTTCGTCGAGAGTTTGAAATTATCGAGCGAATATTGCCCGGCAAGAGCGAGCGTCCCGACAACGGAGGCGCCATCAAGGACTGTCAGCACGCCTTTGGCATAACTTAGGCTGGTCGCCGCGGAACCAACCAATAAGATGTGATCCTGGCCGGCAAAATCGGCGATCGTGCCCTGAAACGTCGAAGGCCGGTTGATATCCAGCAATCCGCTGGCCGCTTCGAATACGATCGTTTGGTGTGCGCTGGTTCCCGACCCGAGAACCGTTGTGGCGCTCGCCCCGATCTCGATCGTGCCGCTACCGGACACGGCTTGGTTCAGACTGAGGACGCCGGACTGGTCGGCAATGACTCCGTCATTGATGACCGAGGCGACAAAACGCATAGAACCCGCGCTGGAAATAAAGCCGGTATTCAACACGTTGGCCGTCAGCCTCTCGCTTCCGGCGCCGTCGGCGATCAAGGTGCCGGCGTTCGTGAAGCGGTCGCCAGTCGCGCCGCTCATCACCACGGTTTCATGCGCGGCCGCCATCATGGTGAATGTGTCGCCAGCCGCGTTGGTCAGACTCGCACCGGCGCCAAGATGCATGCTCGCGGTATCCACAATGTCGGCAGCCGAGATCGTGGCGCCCGCGGTCAGACTGAGGGCCGCGCCGATCTTGATCATGCCCGCACCGGTCAAAGCGCCGCCGAAACTGCCTCGTCCGGACAGGGCCAGAATCGCGCCTGCGGCCGCCGACAAGGTGCCGGTGCCCCCAACTAGATCATTCAAGGTCAGGGTGCCGGCCTGCGCGGCGATGGTGCCGCCATTGGTCACCGCGCCGGTCCAAGTTCCTGAGCCGGACAGCGTCGCGCCGCGCTCGATCAGCACGGTGGCGACCGTGTCGATCCCGCCGCTGACGGTCATCGTTCCTGCGGCCAGTTCCAGCGTGCCGGCCCCGCTGGCGGCGCCAAAGCTTCCGCCGCCCGCAAGCAGGATCTCCGCGCCGCCGGCCGCGATCAGCACGCCGCTACCGGACAAAGGCCCGCCCACCGTCAGCGTGCCGCCCACAGCCGACAGCGTGCCCGCATTGGCGACGTGGCCGGTCAGGTCGCCAAACCCGCCCAGCGTGCTCCCGGCGCCGATGCCGATATCGGCCAGCGCCACGGTTTCGCCGGCGCTGAGCGTGTAGCCGCCGCTGCCGAGCAACAGCGACCCCACACCGGACATCCGGCTGCCAAGCCCGCCACCGCCCGCCAGGCTCAGCGTGCCGCCCGCGGCCACGCTATATGTCCCGTGTCCGGAGACGGCGCCCGCCACGGCCAAGGTGCCCGCATTCACAGCCACCATCCCATCATTGACCAGCGCGCCGCGCAGGCTCCCGTTGCCCGACAGAACAGCATTGGCGTCAACCGTCACCCGTGCCGAGGCAAGGCTGATACCGGCCAGAGCCAACGCGCCCGCCCGGATGGTGGTGGCGCCGGTATAGTCATCGTTGCCAGCCAGCGTCAGCGTCCCGGACCCGATTTTTATCAAGGCCCCGCCAGTGCCCCCATACAGTCCGCCATCGGACACATTGCCGGCGAACACTGTACTGTCCGCCGTCCCCACGGTCAGCGTGTTGCCGCCGAGGGCGACGACACTGCCATCGGCCCCGATCAGGTCCTGAATCGTCTCGTCATAGCCGTGCGATATATCCAGCGTGGCGCCCGCATGCTGCAGGGTTACGCCGCTGCTGTGCGCAATGCCGATCCAGTTATTGACTGGCGCCGACTCATAGATCGCCAGCGTGCCATCGTTGATCAGGGTGGCGCCGGTATAGGCCGTGTCCTCCAGCAGGCTGACCAGTTCGGTCCCTTCCTGGTAGAAACTGCCGCTGCCCGTAATGTGGGACAGCGTGATGGCGCCGACGCCGTCTACCGCATTTGCAACGTTATCGACGATCAGCTCCCCATCGTCGATGATCGTGTCCGTTGCGTTACCGATCGAAGAATCCGCGGTCAGCAGACCGCCATTGCCGCCGGACGTCTGATACAGCCCCGCTACCGGACCGTAATAGGAGCTCAGCGTCGTTGTGTAGCTGACGCCCACGGTGCCGTCGCCGAGTTGTAGAATGGCGTTTGACTGGATGTCCGTGACGCCGTTGATGTCGGCCTGTTCGGTCAGAATGATATGGTTGCCGGGCGTGCCCACGATAATCAGGCTGCCGTTGTTCGGATGGCCGCTAAAGCCATAGGCGTCGCCAATCTGGCTATCGATGCTGACCACGCCCTTATAGTCCAGCGCCAGCGTGCCCCCGTCAGAGAAATCCAGGTTGGACGTGATCGCGCTTCCAGGCAGGAAATAGGTCGCATTTGTGCCGTCTCCGAATTGCTGGAAATGGCCGATCACGACGTCCCGCTCGCTATAGTCACCTGGGATATACGTGTAGTTTAGCGCAGGATCGCTCAACGATGGGTTCAGCGGATTGGCGGAGCCATTATCGGTGTAGCTCCATATGCCGGTGAAGATGAGGGCGCCGTAGCCCTGATTGAGGATCGATGCGGTGTAGCCATCGCTGTAGATGGTCTGCGTAAGCGTCACGGTATTACTTGCCGCCGTGGTCGGGCCCTCGGTGGCAACGGCAAGGATTTGCGTATCGAAAATGACGTTAGCCTTGGTCAGCTGAAAGGCACTGAAGCCACCGCCAAAATTGATGCCGTAATCGAGAATATAACCGCTGAACGAATTATCGCCCTGCAAAAATACAGACCCTATACCGTCCTTCCAAACGCCGGTGCCGGAAATCTCACCAACCGCCAAAGCGTAGCCGGAGCCGCTATAATACACGCCGAGCGTGCCATTTACCGCGACGTTGTCGAGATTAAAGAGGTTTGCATAAACGCTGACGTAATCTGCGAATGTACCCGGGTTCGCGGTCGGGTTATACGCCGGAGTGCCAAAATCAAGCGTCGTGCCGGCGTCAATCGTAACAACCGCGGCGTTATGACCACTCAGCAGATAGGCGTTCTGGTTGCTCCGGCCGAGATCAAGTCCGTCATAGTGCATTTCGACGGTTTGAACCTGGCTCACGGTTTCCCGCTGCTGATCGGCCGGCAGCGTGACCGTATTGGTGTTGGTTACAATCAGCGTGCCGCCACCCGCGACCTCAATCGTGCCGGTGCCTGATAGAACACCAGAATAGCTCACGGTCTGGCCGGTGGGCACATAGATGATGTATTTGCCACCGTTCAGTACTATGCTCTGGTCGTTGGCGTCGATGGCCGCAGTGATGTCGATCTTGTTGGAGCTGATTTCGCCCAGAACGCTGGCCACGCCGTTGATAAATTGCAACCCGAGCACGCCGTCCTGCGCAATTGTATAGGTGGTGCCGTTCACCGCGATCGTGCTGGCGCCACTGGTGCTGCCATACAGCGTCAACTCACCATTGCCGTTGATCTTGCCACTATACGCGTTGGTACCGGCGGACAGGAACGCCGAGGCGTCGCTGCCCAACGTGATGCTCGCATTATCCGCGATCTCCTGAGTCACGATCACGTTCAAATGCGTGCCGTCGACAAGCACCTGGACGGTTTGCCCCGAGGCGACCGTAATACTGCCCTTTGTGCCGATCGACAGAACGCTGCTGCCGCTGCCCGGCGCTCGCAGGATCTGGGTGCCCCCGCCGCTCAGGCTCGCGATCGTCGTCTTGCCGGCGGTCAAGCTCGCAAACGCGCTGCCCTCGACCACGACGTCGTGGCCGGCGCTGATGGCGGCGCTGTCGTCCAGGTTCCAGCTGCCATTCATCAATACCCAACTCAGGCTCTCATTGGCATCGGGCACGACAAAACTCTGGCCACCGACTGTCAGCGTGCCGCCGCCAGACGCCCCCGTGGACAAGGTCAATGTGCCGGCCCCGGTGATCGCCGCGGTATCGGTGAAGCTGCCAGCGCCAAGCGACATGATGGCGTTGCCGTTCAGGACCACGGCGTCGCTGGCCAGTATGGCGGCCGTGATATCGGTCACCCACGTGCCGCTGGCGGAGCGGATCAGCGTTACGGTTTCCAGATTGCGCTGCAGGATCAAGGTTTGCCCGTCGATCGTCAACGTGCCGTTATTGCCGTCCTCGGTGACAATGATCTCGCCAGCGCCGGTCAGCGCAGCGGTATAATTGACCGAGGTGTTGCTCCCCAGCGTGATCGTGCTCAGGCTTGACAGCACGATCGGCGCATTTGCCTCTACGGCGGAGGTGATATTCGCGGTCCAGATGCCATTGCTGTCAGTGATGATTTCGGTCTGGCCTGCATCCAGAACGATGGCATCGGCGCCGATCGTCAGCGTGCTAACGCCGCTCCCGGATGCGGTTAAGGTGAGCGCGCCGCTGCCATTCACCGGCGCGGTGAACTGCGTGTTGCCGGTCGCCAGCGTGGCCGAGGTGTTGGCGCCTTGCAGCAATGTCAAGGTCTCATTTCCCGCCAGCACCGAGCTCACGTCAACGCTGGTGGCCGTGCCGTTCGTGATCTCCAACACTTCGGACGCGCCGGCCGCGATCACCAAATCCTGTGTGCCAAGCGCCAGCGTATCGGTGCCACTTCCTTTCGCCGCCGTCACCGACAGCGTGCCCGATCCGGTGAGCGGGCCCGTATAGGTCGTGGTGCCCGCGGCAAGCTTCAGCGTTGCCGCCATGTAAGGCGTCAGTTCTATGGCTTGCCTCGCGCGCACCGCTTGGGTGATGTCCTCGCTCCAGCTATTGGCCGATATTTCCGTCAGCGTCAGAGTCTGGCCGGCAGCGAAGACGACATAGGAGTTGTCGATCTGCAACGCCGCCGAACCGGCGGATGTGACGATCAGGCTGCCGGTGCCGGTGATGCTGTTCTGGTCCTTGTAATAACCGAAACTGCTGCCGCTGGCAGGAAGCAAAACGGTCTCCGCGCCGTTCAGCACCAGCGCCTGGCCCCGCTCGATTGCCTGGCTGACATCCACCGTGATCACGCCGTTTGCCAGGATCAGGTTTTCCGTCTCGTTGGCCTGCCCCAGCACGAAAGTTTGGCCGTCTACGGAAAGTGTGCTGGCCGCGCTGCCGGATGAGGTCAGCGCCAACGTGCCGGTGCCAATCAGGCTCGCCGTGTCGGTGACAAGGCCGGCCGCCAGCGTGGCCACGGTCGAACCGCCATCCAGGATGATCGCCTCGCTCGCGGCGACCACGGCGCTGACATTGGCGGTCCAGATGCCGCTGGCTTGGGAGAAGAGCTGCGTTTCGCCTGCCTGCGGAATGATAAAGCTCTGGCCAGACAGCGTGATGGTGCTGGCGCCGCTGGCGCCCGCGGTGAGCGCGAAGCTGCTCGTGCCGGTGATGCTGCCTGTGTAGGCGGTCAGCCCCGCCGCCAGCGTTGCGATGGTGGGCATCGTCAGATCGATCGACTTATTGGCAGCGAGGTTGCTGCTGACGTCCTGCGTCCAGCCGTTATTGTAGACGAAAATGCCAACTTCGTTTGCCTGGCCCAAAACGAATTGGGTGCCCCCAGCCACAAGTGTGCTGCCGTTACTGGCATTGGCCGCGGTCAGGGTGAGCGTCACGCCATTGCTGTCCACCAGCCTGCCGCCATCGCCGGTATACACGGTCGTTCCAGCCGCCAGCCTTGCGACGGCGTTGAACCGCAAATTGATGTCCGTATTGTTGGCCAGATTGTTTGTAATATCGACGGCGGTGACCGCGCCACGGACGAAATCGATGACGATGGTCTCGTCTGGTTGATCGAGCTGCTGGAAAAAACTGCCGTCAACGAAACTTTCGGCGCTGCCGGAGGTGCTTACCGCCAGCTGCCCTGTGCCGCTCAGCACGCCGGCGTAATTGACGTTGTAGTAGGTCAGCTCGAGCGTCGATTGATTGCCGCCGAGCGCGACATTCTGGTTCGCGTTCATCGCAGTGGTAACATCCTGCGTCCACACGCCTGTGGCTGACACCTTCAGCAGGTAGGTCTCATTGGCCGAACTGAGCGTGAAGGTCTGGCCATTCAGCGTCAGCGTGCTGCCACCGCTGAGATTGGCGGAGGTGACGCGAAGCATCCCTTCGCCGGCGATGGTGCCGGTCAACGGTCCGGCCGGCAATTGCGTAGTGGTGAGCACGCCGGGCAGCAGCGTCACGGGCCTGTCCGCGGCCAGCGCGGCACTCGCATCGACAGTGGCGACGATGCCGTTTGCCACTGTCAGTGTTTCCGTCTCGCCCGCCGTCAATACAAACGTATTGCCGGCGATGGTCAGCGTGCTGCCGGCCGAACCGTTGGCGCTCAGCACGAGCGCGGCGCTGCCCGACAAGGCGGCGGTGTAATCCACTGTTCCGCCCGGCAAGACGGCCAGGGCCGCACCGCCGAGGGCGATGGGCGCGTTTGCAAGCAGGGCTGCAGTGACGTTGGTCGTGAAAGTCCCGTCGGCCAGCACGGCGGCTTCGGTTTCGCCCGCTGCCAGCGTGAACACCTCGCCATCGATCGTCACCGTGCTGCCACCATTGGCCGCGCCGGTCAGCATCAGGGTCCCGCTGCCGCTGATGCCGCCTCTGTCGTTTGTCGTGCCCGCCAGCAAGGTGGCGCTTGCCGTCACGTTCGGGCTGAGCGTGACGTTATAATTATTGGCGACGGCCTGGCTGACCTCCTCCGCCAATTTACCCCGATTGACGATCAGATTGACGCTTTCATTGCCGGCCAGCACGATTGTCTGGCCTTTTATGACAAGCGTCGCGCCGCTGCTTGCCGCGAACAGCCCTAAGACGCCACTGCCTGAAATGGCGCCGGTATAAATCGTCGTGCCGGCGGCCAGGATGGCCGCATCCACGCCCGCCAGGTCGATGGCCGTATCGCTGGTCAGCGCTGTGCTGACGTTTGTGGCCTGCACGCCGTCGGCTATGAGGATGGTGGCCGACCCGCCGGCGGCAAGACTGGTGCTGACGCCGTTCAGGACCAGTATCGAGCTGGCAGTGGCACTGGCGGTCAGGCTCAGGATCCCATTGCCCGATAACGCGCCGGTATAGCGCGTGATGCCAGCCGCCAGCTGCGCCGCTGCAGGACCGTCCAGCGTGATCGGCTGATTGGCGGCCAGCAACGGTCCGATCTGGCCGTGCCAGGCGCCACCGGACCAGATGAACGCTTCGGTGATGCCGGCCGCGACCGACAGCGCGCCGAGATTGCTGAATTGGAGCGTGCTGCCGCCGGCGCCGCCGGTCAATTGCAGCGTATTGTTCGATGTGTTGAGCGAGCCGAGATATTCCGTCGTGCCGCCGGCCAGCGCGGCCTGGGCAATCACCGGTGCCACGATATTCTTGTTCTGCTGCAATGCGAGGCTGATATCGAGGGACGTGACGGTCCCGTTGACGTAGTTTAGCAACAACGTCTCGTCCGCGGAGGGCACCTGCAGAGTGATGGCGCTGGATTGGAAGGTCTGTCCGGTCGCGCCGCTGATCACCGCGAGCTGTCCGGTGCCGGTGATGGTGCCGATGTAGTGGACGTTGGCGCCGGGCAGATAGAGCGTCTGCACGCCGCCGGTCAGCGTGATGTTGGCGTTGGCGTTGATCTGCGGGGTCAGATCGGTGGCCCACGCGCCGTTCGCCAGCTTGGTCAGAACCGTGCTTTGACCGGCTGCCAGCGTCACGCTCAGCCCGCCAATGGTGAGCGAGCTGATCGCGCTGGCGGACACGGTGATGGCACCGTAGCCGCTTACGGCACCGGAATAGCGCACCGAACCGCCCGATAGCACCAAGATGGTCGCGCCGGACAGGCTGACGGGATCATTGGCCATCACCTCGGCGGTGATATCGCCGCTCCAGACTCCGTTGGCCACCGTAATGGCTTCGGTGGCGCCGGCGGCTACGGTGTAGCTATGGCCGCCGATGGAGAACGTGCCGCCGTTTGCGCCGCCAATGAGATCGATTGTGCCGTTGCCGGAGATGCTGCCGGTGTAGGTGGTGCTGCCGGACGGCAGCTCCACCACCGCAGCCACGTTGGTGAGGACGAGATTGTCGTTGGCCAGAATCGAGGAAGTCATATCGATGCCGGTGATGATGCCGTTCCGGACCAGGATCGTCTGCTGCTCGCTGCGATAGCCGAGCGCGAGCGTCGTGCCGGTGGCGCCGATCACCAGCGTGCCGCCGTTGGCGGCCGTCACCAGGATCGAGCCTGTGCCCGTCAGCGCGCTGGCGAAATCCGTGCTGCCGGAGCCAAGCTGGAGCGTCGCGGCGCCGGTCAATGTAATGGCGTCGTTAGCGGTGACCGCGGCGGTCAGATCAGGGATCCACACGCCGTTTTGCAGATTGAGCGTTTCCGTCTCGCCTGCCGACAGAATGAAGCTCTGGCCGCCGATCGAGGCAGTGCTCGCGGCGCTGGCGGCCAGCGTCAGGGCTGTGCCGGTCAACAAACCGGTATAGTCGATGCTGCCGCCGGACAGATTGACCGTCGTAGGCATGGTCAGGGCGATGTTCTGACCGGCCAGGAAGGCGCCGGTCGCGTTGGCCGACCAGGTTCCGTTCTGATACGTAAAAACCTCGGTCTCTTGCGCCGATGCCAGCGCGAAGACCGTGCTCCCGACAACCAGCGTGCTGGCGGAGCTGGCCGCCGAGGTCAGCGCCAATGTGAGACCATTGGTGCCGGTCAGGCTGCTGCCGCTATTAGTCTCGGTGGTCACGCCGGCTTGCAGGGTCGCGGTGCCATTGGCGCTCAAGCTGACAAATTGGTTGGCAGCCAGCGCGGCGCCGATGTCGATCGTGGTGAGCCTGCCATTGGCGAAATTCAGCCCGAGCGTTTCATGCGCGGAGTAGATGTTCTCCGAAATGCCATCGAAGCTGAACGTAACGCCTTTCGTACCAGTCGAAACCTCAAGCACGCCGGTGCCGGCGATCGTTCCGGTATAGGACGTATTGCTTGACGGCAGAAGGACTGCGGCCACCGCGCTGCCCAACTGAATATTCTGGTTGGCATTGATCGCGGCGGTGAAGTCCTCGGTCCAGACACCGCCAGCCAGGGTCAGGGTGGCAAATTCATTAGCCGCCGCCAGGACAAAACTTTTGCCGTCGAGCACGAGCGTGGAGGCGGCACTGGCGCTGGACTCGACCGTAATGCTGCCGCCGCCTGTGACCGCGCCGGTATCGGTGGTCGTGCCGGCTGCGAGCAGCGCAGTGGCGGCGCCGGCCAGACTGATCGCCTCGCTTGCCGCGATCGCGCCGGACAGGTTTACGCTCAGCGTCCCGTTGGCGACCGTTATGGTCTCGCGCAATCCCGACGGGCTGAGTTGAAAACTGGACAGGCCCGCCCCCAGCAGAGTCGCCGCGCCGGATCCGGCCGTCACGGTCAGCGTGCCGCTGCCGCCCAGCGTGCCGGTGAAATCGCTCACCCCGGCGCCCAGCGTTGCCGTCGCGGCCACCCCAGAGACCAGCGTGACAGTTTGGTCCGCTGCCAGCGCGGCTGACATATCCACGTGCCATGCCCCGCCGGCCAGCGTGGCGGTTTCACTCTCCCCGGCGCTTGCCAAAACCAGGATTTCCGTCCCGCCCACTGTCAGGGTGCTGGCGCCTGTGGCGCTGCTGACTGCAACCGTGCCGGCGCCGGTGATGGACGCGCCAATGTCGCCCGCGGACAAGGCCAGCGTCGCGGCGCTTGTCAGCGTCACCGCCTGCTGATGCGCCACCGCTGCGGAGATATTGGCGGTCCACACGCCATTGGCGCGTGTGACCGGCAGCGTCTCGTTGGAAGCGGACAGGACGAAGGCCGTGCCGTCGAGCGTCACGGTGGCCGCACCCGCGCTGCCGGTGCTGAGAGTCAAAATCCCGGCGCCTGTGATGCTGCCGGTGTAGGCGGTGGTGCCCGCCGGCAACGCTGCGGTCGCATTTCCGGCCAGCACGATGGACTGGTTGGCCAGCAAGGCGGCCGTCACATCCGCGCTCCACATGCCATTGGCCAGTGTAAGGGTTTGGGTTTCACCCGCGCTGGCGAACACGAATCGCTGGCCGCCCTGCAGGACAAGCGTTGCGCCGGCACTGGCCGCAGTGACGGTGATGCTGCCGGCACCGTTGATGACACCGGCATAATCGGTCGTTCCGGCCGCCAGCGTCACGGTGGCGGTAAGCCCGCTCAGGGTGATGTCCTGATTGCCGGCGATCATGCTGGAGTAGTCAATCGACCAGCCATTGCTGTCGAATTTCAGCGTTTCGGACTCGTTGGCATCGGGCAGCGGGACGGTGCCGTGCGCGCTGATCCACGTGCCGCCGCCGCTGGCACCGGTGCTGACCAGGACGGTTCCCGTACCATAGAGCGGATTGAGGTCAGTGACGACGCCCGGCTGCAATTCGACGGAGGACGCTCCGTTCAGGTCGACCCAGTCGCCATGTTCGATCGCCCAGCTCCAATCCGCCGACCAGCTGCCGTTGGTTTGCGTGAGCGTCACCTGCTCCTTCGGCGCCTGGTCGCCGTAGCCCAGGCTGATCGCGTAGCCGTCCGCAAAGCTGATATTGCTGTCCCAGAACGTGACCACCAGCTCGCCATTGCCGGTGATTCCGCCGGTGTCGTTCAGCACGGTCGGACCGCCGAACTGCCCTTCGCCCATTTCCAGCGTCAGCGGAACAGACGGCGAGAGCACGATGTCCTGACTGGCGTTCAACGCCTGTGTGGCATCGATGGACCACACGCCATTTGCCAGCGTGGCGACTTCCGTTTCATTGGCGTCAGGCAGGGTGAAGACCGTGCCATCCGCGAGCATCAGCGTGCCGCCGCCGCTGGCCGAACTCGTCAGCGTCAACGTCCCTGATCCGGTGAAGCGGCCTGTAAGATTGGTGAGACCCGGGGCTAGGGTGGCGGTGGCGTTGCCTTGCAGGACGATGTCATCGTTGGCGGCGATGGCGGCGGAATAGTCGATCGACCATTGCTGGTTCTTGAGGGTTATCGTTTCCGTTTCATAGGCGTCCGGCAGGATCAGAGTCAGGGGATCGGCCACCACGCCACCGACCGTGCCCGCGATCGCCAGCGTGCCGCCACCGGCCGCCGACGCGGTGACTGCGATGCTGCCATTGCCGTCGATCTGGCCGGTATACGTCTCCAAGCCTGGACCGACGAGCGTAGCCGCGGCAGCGTAATCGAGCGCGATGTTCCAGTTGTTCTGAAATGGCGTGCTGAGCGAGACCACGGGGACCGCGCCAAAGTTGACGTCCCAGGTCTCGTTGGTGCCGTCGATCTCCAGGAGGAAGCTGCCATCCTTGAAGATCGCGCCGCCATGGGCGCCGCTGCTGATGGCAAGCAGCCCGTTGCCGGCGATTCCGGCCCTGTCGACAGTCGTGCCGGCAGCGAGCGAGAGCGTGGAGAGATACGCATTGAGCGTGATTACTTCGCCTGCGGCGACGGTTGCGTTCCAGTTTGTTGTGTATGTGCCGTTGGAGTATGCGATCGTTGCTTGTTGCTGAGGCGACGCATCGCCGTTTCCAAGTTTAAGGACATAGCCGCCGGGCAGATCGAGAATGCTTGAGTGCAGCCCGGTCACGGTGATCAAACCCGAGCCCGACAGCTGGCCCGTATAATCGATGCTCCCGGCGCCGAAGAAACTGCCGGTCGGAAGCGTTATCGTCAGCGGGACACCGGAGAGAACAATGTCCTGGTTGGCCGCCATCGCCGCCGTTGCGTCAACGCTCCAAGCGCCGTTGGAGAGCGTCAAGGTTTCCGTTTCGCGGGCGTCCGGCAAAACGAAGGTAGGGCCACCCGCAAGCGTCAATGTCGACCCTCCGGTCGCACTTGACGTTAGTATCAGTTTTCCATTGCCGCTGATCCGCCCAATGTAGTTTGTGGTTCCGGCCAGCAGCGTCGCGGTGTCGGCGCCCCCCGGCGCAAGGGTGAAGTTTTGATTGGCTTCGATCTGGCTGGTTACGTCCGTACCCGTGCCAGCCATGACGTGCCAATGGTGGACAGAACGCGCGCGCGATTTGAAGTGTGTGATTTTCGCCCCCACGATCGATGCTTCATCCTATAAATCGATACAATGACGGCTTTCAAGCAATTTTATGTCGAATGTTCCTATTTTGTAACTTTGCTCAAAATCGAGCACTTGTCCCACCGTCTGAAGCTTCTCCATGCGTGACGCTCAACCTGCGCGGAGTCTGCGGCGCATGGTGATCAGCCTCGGCCACAGGAAGGCCGAACGCTGCCCTCAGCCCATGCTTTGGCCGTCTGCTGGGGACTGCCGCTTGGAGCAGAAGGTTCAGTCGAATGTTGGATGCGGAGCGGTATCCGGCTGGGCGCCGAATATCCGAAACATTGCCACAGTCCTGCGCCTGGGCGTATGCACCACACCACCGCAACTCCCGATTTGGACTCTACGCTCCGATCGCCGGCGAGGTGGGGATGAGCCTTCGCTTACGCGCAACGATAGCCGGGAGAGAAGCACGATCGCGATCCGGCCCTCCGTTTGGGATGACAACAGCGCAGCCGGCACCGCTGATGTTGGCAACTGTTCATGCCAGCAACTGTTCCGGCGATTTAACCGAGCTTCGCGAGCGCGCTTGCTCTGCCGGTAACCGCAGGGCGGTTGCAATGATCCTTCCAAGGTAGATCGTAAGCAGCCCAGTTGCGCCCAAGGCTTGCCAAAACGACCCGGTGGAATGGATGGTTTCGGCCGCAGCCAGCTAATGTAAACCGGACCCAACACTACTCCCCAAGGCAATGTAGCCGAGCAGGGCGGGCGTAGATGCGAGAGTTCCAATGAGATAGGGGTGTAACTTCAGTGCGGCTAGCCCTAACGCATAACTCGATACGGTAAATGGAATTATAGGCGACATTCTCGTTCGGCCAACGATCCGCCAACCGCCTCGCGCGATCGCCTCGTCCAGTCGGGTGAGACTGGGCCTCCGGGATATAGCGCGCGCGATGAAAGGCTGAAAAATGCTTCGCGCACCCAAGAACGCCAGCGTCGCGGCGATGAATGTTGCGGCAGCGGCGATGCAGAAGCCGCCGGCCAGACAATATACCACGCCGATCGCGACGCTCCCGACGGGGCGGGCAATATGCCACATAAGGCAACCGGCGTTTGCGCGCCAAGGGCCAGAAGCCAACCGGCTATGTCCATGTTCGACCCGAGTGAGGACAAACGGCAGACATAATTAGCATCAGGCACGCCGGCCGCGAGTTGGTCATGCGGAAATCAGATTGCGGCAGCCTTCATCTCAACGTTCCGATTCATCAAACAGCCGGTCACGCAGCGGACCAAGGTGATGAAGCTTGTAGCGGAATGATGTGCCGAGGACACCAAGGCCGTAGACGATACTGAGCGCAGATTAATTGATGACGCCAAACGAAGTCAGCGAACAGGTGCTTGAGTCACGGCTAACGCTTGCGCACGGATGCGGCAGGGTGGGCTGAAGGGCATTCAAGCAGTCATCGAGCAGCAGCATGATGTGTCGCTGGAAAACGGCATAGTAAGTCTTTCCATACCTGTCTAAAGACTGCACCACCAAACCCTGAGATCGAACACCTAGCATACCGCGTTCTTCATGCAGCGCGCTCACCAAGTTGCGCCGTCGACAACACACCTGACAGACCGAGTTTTGTTTCTTTTTCTCAAAAATCATGACTTTTTCTACTCTCACTCCACAGTCACATTTCGAAGGCTGATTTGTGCGGAAGAGCCCATTCCGGACCGCTTCGCGGTCCGGAACAGCCGTAAGGAGGCTTACTTGCCGTAAACGGCGAATGCCGTCGTGGTTGACTGTCCGCCTGCGTTCCACTTCGTGCCGTCATACAGCGCGCCTCTGTCGGTCCGCCCGGTGGTTACGAAATTCCAAACGTCATTTGTCGCGACCTCACTTTTGTTGGGCAGAATCGCCGCCACCCAGTAGGTCTGGCCCTTCTTGGCCGCGTAGCCACCGACGATGCTGTCCACCACGACGGCACAGCAGCTACCGGGCGCCTGGGTCACCGTGACGGTTTTCTGCTGCAGCAAAGCGCCCGGAACACTTTGGCTTTCAGGACTGCTACCGTCTTTTTTGTCGGCGTAAAGGCCAATCGTAACCTTATGGTCTTTTGCGCTGTCATATGTAATGCCCTCGACGATCTCTGTCAGCGTTACGTCCTTCTTCGGAGTGAATGCCCACGCTTGCCATTCCGTATATTTGCCGCCAACGGCTCCACTTCCTGGATTGTAGATTCCAAGGCCCTGTTGCTTGTCGTATTTATAAGGCTGGCCCATGGTGTTGATCACGGTGATCCGTCCCACTGCAGGCCTCCAATAGGATTGTTTGTCTCTGGCCGGCATGCCGCCCGACGTGCCATGAAGGGCTTCGACGACGGGTGCATTGGGCTGCGCCGCATGCGATGAGGCGGAAAATCCAACGGTTGCAGCCAGCAGCGCCATTGCCGTGGCGAGATGAGTATGTCGCATAATTGTAGCTCCTGCGCCACACGAAATTGTTCGCGTGCGGTATGAGCGTTGCAGAGATCTGCTCGTCCCTGCAAGCGACGACGTGGCTTATAAAATATCGTATTTTGATGACAGACAATAACAATCGGCTGAAGAAATCGCCCTTGGTTGGTTGAATAGACTTCACATGTCTGTGGTTTGGACCTTTAGAGAGCTCATGTGGCGGTGGGATCGTGCGCGCCTTCGTGCCGCCGCCGCTGCCACCAGACCCGCCTACAGACGTGCTCTCGCTGCTGGAGGGGCTGAGCCTGGCCGAACGTGCGCCCGGCCGCCGCCCCTGAGGCTCATCGCAGACAAGCTGGCACTCGGCCACGCCAGCATAAGTCGGGTTTTCGTTACGAATGGATGCACGGCGCCGGATCGGCTGCGTTCAGTGTCGCGACGCTGACTTCCGGCCAATTTGTAGGGCAGGCAGAGCTCAGCAGTATCATCTGGCTGAATGCCCGGGTGCTGGCCGCAACCACCATGCTCAGCCTCATGGTGCCGAACAGCAATGATAGAAACGGCGGCCAACACTGCGACTTCCGCAGAAACCGGTTCGATAAGGCCGCTTCTGGCGCTGCCAAATTGCAAGATTGATGCTGGCGGTGGCTCTGACCGGCGACAACCACGCGCTCGACGACGGCTTCGAGTTTATCATGTGTCGCGCGGCAGGCATGTCCGCCGGACAGTCAAGCGTCCCGTGGGCCCTCTCTGTCGCGTCGACAGGTGCTGACCTTCGTCTTCACCAGCAACGAGCTTTTGCAGAAGCAAAGGCCGTCTTATGCCATGTCGATCTCCGCCGCGGCCGGCGCAATCCGGTGGGGCACGGTCGCCATCAAGGCTTCGACTGCCTGGCGCTGGTAGAACCCGCGGCACAGGTTAGCGTCCGCACTGCTTCACCTCGCCTGCATGGAGATGATCGCCCACACCGCATCGTCAAAACCGGCAGCGACGCTCGGGCTTTCCACGCCACGATTGCCATGGGTGCGATGTCCGCAGCATCCGGGCCGCTGTATGGCGCGTTAGAGCTGCATGCGTTCTGGGTGATGGCAGCCATGTGAGCCGCCGCTCTGCCGGTGGCGGTGTCTTGGCAGGAATCCCCCCTGTTGTGCCGCCGCGAAAAGGACGCGCAGGTTGGACGCCCTGTTGCTGGGCGAACGGCCACCTTGGTCAGGCAATTTGGTATTTAGAATCAGAAGACCGGCCTCCTGACATTGGCCTTCCTCCCGAAAACGGGAAATGTGGTCTTTAAGCCACTTCAGTGGGATATCGGACACGGCCAACAAAATTGCCCGTGATGCAAAGTCCGCCTGAGCAGGTTTTGAGATGTGTCTAAAATGCCAACGGTGCGAGGCAGGGAGCCGAGAACAGGCAGTTACCCTCAATTCTATCATCCCACGATGGGTGGCATCGGCTAAGCGGCTGATCGAAAACGATCCATGTCCACGTGAAAGGCCCCATAGGCGGTGCATTGCATGAAATGTTGCAGCAAAAGAACCTGATCTCCCAGGCGAGCGTTCACGTTGTAAGCATCACGTCCATCTTACAGTATCTATCGCAACGGCATGTCGATAAACCCGTTCACACTCAGACGATGATGGAGCGGATAAAATGTTTGCGCGAATTGACAGCCTGCTCACCGACCTTCCCATCCCCAAAAAGCCGTCGCCCAATGCTGCGGCTGCGCTCCAGGAATTGCTGGGCGGCAAGTATGGGGAAATGTCAACCCTTGGAAACTACATGTTTCAGAGCTTCAATTTTCGCAACAAGTCAAAGCTCCGCCCTTTCTATAGCCTCGTCTCCAGCATCTTTGCAGAAGAACTTGGACATGTGGAATTGGTCAGTAACGGGGTCGCCCTTCTGAACAACGGCGCCGGCGACCCAACTCCCGAGGTAGACATCTCGAGAGCGCCTTTCCATGACATGGAGAGCATCCGTCTGGCGGGCAGCTTCCTAAGCAACGGCGGCGGTGCCATGCCAATGAACAGCAACGCGGCGTCGTGGAACATGGACATGGTCACGACGACGGGAAATCTCGTCATCGACCTGTTACACAATTTCCACCTCGAGTGCGGTGCGCGTATTCACAAGCTTCGCGTGTACGAAACGATGAAAGAACCGACTGGACGTGAGGTTTGCGCATATCTTCTGGTGCGTGGATCTTTGCACGCGCACGCCTATGCCTTGGCATTAAAAAAGATTACGGGCGTCGCCATTGAGCAGATGCTACCAACACCGAACATCGATCTGGATCGCATTCCGGAGTGCCAAAAGTATCTTGATGAGGGCAAACACCGCCGCCTCTACACGTTCAGTCCGGAAGATTATGCAGAGGCTGCAGGTGTGTGGTCGAATGACGAGGTGGCGCTCCCTGGCGATCCGCCGGGGCCACTGGAGGTGATTGAAGGTTTTCCGGAAGGCGGCAAGATGCCGGACATGCCAGGCACGTATAGCGCGTTTTCGCCGGATTACGCACCGGAGGAGATGTTCGAAGTGGCGAAGAAACTTTACAAGAAGTCGCGATGAGCAATGCTGGACAACCTCAGTGATACCAGGCCTTGGCGTCCTTGGGATGATCGGCAAATGTGATTGACATAATTCCACCGCGGCGAGCCCTGGTGTTTTAAGTGACAATTTCGATATAGTTACACGATGGCGTGTGGGCGGCGGTTCTGCCGATGTGATCATAGTCGGGTGAAAGTTGGTCGGGAGCGGTAGGTGTAGGACGACGTGATGTGAGATCATTGCGCGCCCGGCAGACTCGGGAGGGTAGTGTTGACAACCTCCATCCACTTTTCGCGGCCGGCAAAGTCTGGGCCTCGTGTTCCGCTTTCTTGGATGGACACAAGCACGTCATTGGCGTTTCGATTGAGTAGTAAGCCGGGGTTAAGACCGCGGATGCACGTCCCAAGCACGAGATCAGTCCGACGACGTTCTACCACTGGAAGGTCAAGTTCGGTGACCGGAACGTCTCCGAGGCGCGTCAGCTAGGCACGCTCGGAAGCGGAGAAAGTGCGTCTGAAGGAGCTGCTGGCTAGATATGCTTGGCTTTGGTGGCGGATGATCGGGACGCGTGTTGAACGTGAGTTGGTCGCGATCTGTGCACGCCGCAACCTTCCGGTGAGCGTAGTGAGTGACAACGGCACGGGGCGGACGAGCACGACGTTCCTGGGCTGGTCGCAGGCCCAGAATGCTTTCGGCGAAGGCCTTGACGAGCGGCTGCACGACGGTTGGCTCAACGAGACAGTATTCAAGTCATTGCGTCATGTTCAGACGGTTTTGTCGTCTTGACAGCGCGATTATGACGAGGTGAGGCCCCATTCGGCGTTGGGCGGTCTGCCCCCGGCGGGGCTCAGCGTGCCGCCGTGCTCGGCTTCGCGCCTGGTTGGTTTGAAGTCGGCCAGGGCGGAGAAACAGCGCTCGATCGAACCGAGAAACACCGGCAGGGTGGTCCTGGCGGCAGCAGCGGACTCTCCTTTTGAAGGGCGCAGCGCAAGTGCAGCTCAGCCGCGCGGCAACACTGGAGTTGGACCTTGAAGCGAGATAGGCTTGACCATCCGGGTCCGATCATTCAGCACTCAGCGCGTCACAAGACACTTGGCGCACTCATCCTCGTTATACCGGAGACGTCAGGCGAAGAGGCTGGACGGACATTGTGTATCTGCTGACCGACACAGATCCGGCTTCAGGCTGCCACGCAACTGTCCGCAGGTGGAAGCTGCAACAGCACGGGCCTTGCAAGTTCTGTTCGGTTCCGCCCAGTATTCTTCGCCCGATACAGCGCGGCGTCTGCCGCCAGGAACAATTCTGCCGGCGTCGAGCTTGAGACGGGCGTCATGACGGCGGCGCCGATGCTGATTGTAACGCTGATTGGCGAGCCGGTGCCAATGTCGATCTTCAGTGCTGCCACAGCAGTCCGTAGGTCTTCGGCAACTTCAATTGCCGAGACGCGGTCGAGTGTCTGACTGATGAAGGCGAACTCTTCGCCGCCGTAGCGTGCAAGGACATCCGAACTCCTGCGGCTAAATCGAGCCAAGGTATTGGCTACTGATTGCAGGCATTGATCGCCCGAAGCATGGCCATAATGGTCATTAAGCCTTTTGAAATGGTCGATGTCGATCATTAGCAGTGTGACCTCTCGGCCGGTTGACTCATTCCATACCCGCGCGAGTGTTTCCTCGTAGCATCGGCGGTTGCGCAGGCCGGTCAAGGCGTCCAAGTACACCTGGGTTCGCAATGCGGTGTTCTCCTGGACGAGTAACGTTGCGCGAAGGCTTTCGCGCAGCGCAGATAGAAAAGCTCGACGGACTCCAGCTTCTATCCGGTAGTTGCCGACGAGCGAATATGCGGATGCGCTAACAAGTGTTATGATTGCAAAACTGCTGCTCGTTGCGTCGAGTGCCGGGTCAGACAGCGCTACCACGGTGACCAGGACGTTGATGGCCGTGGTCAGCCCCAGGGCCCACCGAAACGGCAGGGCAACTAGGAGGTTGCAGCTCAGCACGAACATCGAGAACACACACGCCATAAGATCGGCATGTGGCGCACGCGTACACCAGAGAATGACAAGCGTGCAGATTGTCATTGTGAGAAGAGTTACACAAGCCATCGCATGGGCAGTTGCCAGGCGACGATGCACGAGGACTAAGCAGGCCAGCGTAATGGGAGTCGCAATGCAGAGCTGCAATATTGCTGCGAGACCGATCACGTCCGGCACTGTTTTGGCGTCAATCGTCAGAAACAGATTGTAAAGGATGGTCCCGCCCAAGCTTAGTCCAGTGAACATTCTCCGCCGGGTTTCCTCAGTAGCGCGCAAAAATTTCTCATAGACGTCCCGAGAGAAGCGTCCGCCAAGTGACTGATGGGCGAGCGCCTTTTCGACGGCGGCGAGCATTCCCGCGGGATCTGCCTCGTCAGGCCCAACTTCAGCGGAAATCACTCCCCAGGAGAGAAACAATTGCACTCTGTCGAGTATTCGGCGGGTAACGCGGTGGACCGTAATGGCGACGCTGCCAATGTTCTTAGGGCTCGGCCACCGGACATGTTGTTTCATTTAGTGCGCACCCGCGCTCTCACCCGGTTTTTTTAACCCTATAAGACTTACAGAGCGTTAAACGCTCGGTCTGCGCCGTCTTGCGGCACAAACGGCGTTTCCTCTCTGAGTCAACGATAGGGAGACAGTTCGCCCGGGCAGGAGACGCAGGTGTCACCGGCAGCGCTCTCAGCCTGCTGGCGAGCTAGCCGGCTCGCGGCAAGCTGCCCCACTCTGACCCCCGCCGGCCGGCGTCATAGGCTTTGTCGGCGATCAGAGTGTCCGTCGTCATAGTCGGACGCAAATGTTTCGGCGTCGTGCTCTCCGCGAGCCTGTCCGTCGCTCAGGGGAGCGCCCTCGATGCCGTTCGCCTGATCAACAACGCCGCCGGGCGCGGCCTGCGCGGCATTGCACTTGGCCGCAAGTCCTGACTGTTCGTTGGATCCGATCCGGGCGGGAGGTGCGCCGCGATGATGTATAGCCTGATTGTCGGTGCCAAGATGATCGACATCGACCCCCAGGCGTAGCTGGTCCTAGTCCTGGCAAATATCGCCCACAACCTGGTCAGGTGAAACTGGCGCGCGCCGGATGCCCTGGCGCGACAGGCCGCCTGATCCGCTCTGCGGTGCTGACGGGATGGATACGCCGCCGGAGGGTCTCCTCATGACGAAGACAGCGCGCTACTGCCACTTGCAGGGGAGCGAATCATATTGCCTCAGTAGGAGAAGCCATGATACACTGCTTGTAGCTGAGGTTTGGGTTGGTATAGCGGGTCGTAAGGAAGCGCTGTCGGATGAAAGCTTTAGTGAAAAGCGCTGTTTGGTTCGGCGGCTTGTTCAGCACGCACCCTTTGTCCGTGGGCGAAAGCTACTTCGGCCATCTGCGTTTTGCAGTTTGTTTCGGCGCATCAATGGTGGTGGGCGGCGTCGCATGCATGGTGCACGGCCTGTTGCCGTTCTGCCTGACAACGAGCGGTAGCCGGCGCATTCGTGCCTTGCATGGCAAGCTGTCGCGCCATCCGGGGCGCAATGCGGGGTTCGAGCGTTGGTCCCACGATGCATCCGACGGTGTCGCCTTTGACTGGTCGATCTAAAGAGCCCACCAGCAGCCCGACCTGCAAGAGGGTGTTGTTAGCCTGACGCCGCCGAGCTCGCCATCGGTCCGAGCGCAGCGCCTGACGTTGCTTCAACGAAAATGGCGCGCATGCGGGCCCGTGCCAAGCGGGGCACGCGTTGTCGCGCGCCGATTCGGTATGATTTTTGAGAGACTACCACCTTCACCGCCGCGTGGCGGCTGCGCGGTACGACTCGCGCCGATGGTCTCTGGATGGCTAAAACAGATTCTGGTGCTCACGCTGGTGCCTTACGATGTGGTCATCATCGACAGCCTACCAGCGCACCGCGCCACCTGTACCCGCGAAGCAATCAAGCCGCAGGAGCGCGCCTGAACTACGTGCCGCCCTATCCGCCCGGCTTCAATCCAATTGAAAATCCAAGCTCAAAGCCCTTCTACGCGAAGCCGCAGCCAGGACCATCGACAGCCTGTGGGACGCAATCGGCGACGCACTCCCGCAATTTTACCACCGCAGAGTGCGCCAACCACTTCACTGCTGCAGGCTGTGAGGCGCATTGATCAGAATCTGCCCTGGCGCCACCTGAGCGGAAGGCAGGGTTACATCACCCCAACCTTGTCAAGCCTGGAGAGCGAGCGGCATGTGTGGGGTCCGAAGCTAACGTCGCGCGAATTGCGGGGCTAAAGTGCCCGGCGGCTTAGCCGCCCAAGAGCGGCCAGACCGGACCGGTCGAGCAGTATTTAAAACTGCACCGTCTTGTCGCGATCGCTGATTTTCTAACGCAGCCTCCAGACGGGTAGCAATCTGATGCGCCCCTTCAGCCCTCGCCTGTGTAATGACGAGAGCGATCTCTGTATCAAAATCGCAGGGCTCAAAATCAGATGTCTTCCCTTGTTCGCTGCCCCGGTCGACCTCGTACGTCGGACGACGAGAGCCATCAGTTCGCACTGACACGCGTTTCCGCGGCGTATGGTGCACATATGCTGGCAAGCGCGTGAATGGTATATATTTTGAAAATACAAACGCGATTGCCATGCCGGAGACTATGATTGCAATTATTTCCTCAGACAGAGCTATCATCTCCTGCCAAACTTAAGTTGCAGCCGCTTACAAACTCGCCGTTCCAATGGTGGTTTGTTCACACATTTGTCACGCCGGTTTGGCGCTTAATGCTTTGATATTTGCCAGTTTATGTCGGATCGCAATGACCGTCACAAACACGACTTTTGCATTCGCCATAATTTATTTTTAGGGTATCGGCCTTTCTAGGGTATCTGCGTTCATGAGATTTTAATGCGGAGCGGAGCACTGTATAGGGGGTTGACATGCATAAAGCTGCATTGCGGCTTATTTTGGTGCTCGGCCTATCTGCCATCTTGTGGGGTATTCATGATGTCGCAGACACGCCCGCGGATCACGCAACAACCTATGTTGGATTGGCGAAGATCGGAGCTGGCGCTGTATTGGCAACACTGGCTATAGGTTTCAACGGATTGCTGCTTGCTATAGATCAGCAGCCTAGCCAGCGCACACCAGTCGCCCCATCGCTTTTACCGGAATGGGTGCCCCGCTCAAAGAAATAAACTATCTACGCAGTCACTGTCTATTCACACGGTCGTATTGTGCGCCCATACCGAAACAGCGTCAATCCTCGAGACTAGCCGAATTCGGGAGTTCTTTATCGGGAGTTTGTCGCCAATGCCCGAAGTTTCCGTGCGTCGATGGGCAGACCGCCACCCCAAACTAAAACTCACGGTTTCGTGTGGTCAGCAGCTCTACAGGCTCCCACGTTGAGGGCTCCCCCGTCTGGCCCAGGAGACAGGCTATGGGCAACTGCGCCAACGACGAAAAAGCAGCAGCATTGGCGCAGCTGTTCTTAACCATCTCGAAGGGAACCGCCAAGTTTTGGATTGGGCAACAGGTTGGTGGCGATCGTCTCCCGAATCACCGCAATGGGATTAACGGCGTTGCAGCTCCGTATGTGTTACCGCAGCCGGAAAACTGAGATGCCTGTAGATCACCAGCCGGAGGGGTTGGCCATTGAGCTACATCGCGACTTGGCCGCCATTCTGTCGGCAGCCGGTGCTGGAGGATCCCCAAAAGCGGAGCACCCCTGCCCGGCGCCAGGAGCGGCGCCAGGGGGTGATCAGAGTCTACTGTTGGTGGTTGCGTGAGCCTGCAGCCCTTACATCGAACGGTTTCCTTCAGTGTCGACGTCGCTCCGCTCGTCAATACGCTGGCAACTTCGTGGCAACTCGCGTCCATCGACCGCAGATCGTTTGATCTCAAACTAGAGACGCGGCATTTATGCAGGATGAAGTGGCCACTCGGCTGAGCCGTCGCCAAGGACAGGACGCCAAACCGGCGGCGCGAGTTGGTGCCGAACGCGGGCATCATGCCGCATTGCCAGGAACCATTACATGCGTCCGCAGTCTGCCCAACTTGAACACAACGTTCCGCGTCACACCGGTTTGCAACAATCGCCACGCGCTACATGGCGTGGCGTCCCAATTATCGCTGCCTCTGGCTTTGCCGGTCTGGGCTACGAGATTGTCTGGACGCGCATGCTCAGCCTGACGCTGGGCACAGAGATGATGGCTGTGCTGGGGGTGGTGGCGGGCTTCTTCGGAGGGCTGGCCGTGGGGGCGTTTGTGCTGGATGCACCGATCCGCCGGGCGCGGTCCCCACATGTGGCGTTTGCGGCGCTGGAGACGGTGATTGGCGTGTGGGGCTTGGTCAGCATCTTTTTGTTGCCGGCGGCGGGCCGGGCGTTGCCGCCGCTGCTGGGAACCGATCCGGCGCCTGCGGTGCTGTGGGCCGCAGGGTTTGCACTGCCAATGCTCGCGCTTTTCCCGGCGACGGTGGCGATGGGCGGGACGCTGACGGCGCTGGATCGTATGATCGGCGGGGGACGCACGCAGACGCGCGTGGTGGCTGGCATCTATGGCGGCAACACGGCGGGCGCGGTGGCGGGCACATTGGCGACCGCGTTCGTGCTGACCCCGGCGGCGGGCCTGTCCGGGACGCTAGCGGTGCTGGCAAGTCTGAATTTCGCCTGTGCGGCGGCGGCGCTGCGGTTTGCGCCCGCGCCGCCTGCCGCGGACGCGATGCAGGCCGAACCGATGTCCGGCGCGCCTGACACGCTCCTGGGCGCGAGCCGGCTGAGCGCCACGCTGTTCCTTACCGGGCTGCTCGGCGTGTGCTTCGAGATCCTGGTGGTGCGCCTGGCGGCGCAGGCGCTGCAGGACACGATCTATACCTTTGCCGGATTGTTGGCGGCCTACCTGCTCGGGACGGCGGCGGGCGGTCTGGGATGGCAATTCGCGCCCCGCCACGTGAGGGCGGTCGGGCTGGCCGGTCTGCTGGCGGCCACTGCGGTTGCCTGCCTGGGCACGGCGTGGCTGGTGTATCCCGTAACCGCCTTGGCGGGAGGCGAGCCGGGCGTGGGGGTGGGCGGCGAACTGGCGTTGGCCATGGCGCTGCTGTTCCTGCCGGCCGCCGCGATGGGGGCGGTGTTCAGCGGACTAGCGCAGGCCGTGCGGGACAGGCGCGGCTCTATGGGCCGGGCAGTGGGCATCAACAGCCTGGGTGCCGCGGTGGCGCCGCTGGTGACGGCCCAATTTTTGATACCGGGCCTGGGCGCCTGGACCGCGCTGCTGCCCGTGGCGTTTGGTTATCTGGTGCTGATGCCGCGGCGCCGAAATGCGCTGGTGTGGGCCGCGCTGCCGACCGCTCTGGCTGTGGTGCTGTGGCTGCGGCCGCCCAACGCGCTGATCCGGGTGCCGACAGGCGGCACCCTAGTGGCCATGCGAGAAGGGCCGATGGCCACCGCGAGCGTGGTGGAGGATGCCGGCGGCGTCCGATACCTGGAAGTAAACGGGCACTTCCGGATGGGCGGCACGAGCTCCGCGCGGTCCGATTACCGCCAGGCGATGGTGCCCTTGCTGATGCATCCGGCGCCACGCGATGCTTTGTTCCTAGGGCTTGGCACCGGCGCCACGCTGGTGGGGGGCGCGCGCATGCCGGGTGTGGCCGTGCACGGAGTGGAGTTGTCCTCCGAGGTGGCCGGGCTGCTGTCCCTTTTCGCCGATCCCGCGTCCGGACCGCCGCCGCCTATCACGATCGCGGATGCGCGGCGCTACGTGGTGACCGACAGCGCGCGGCATGATTTGGTGGTGGCCGATCTCTATCATCCCGCGCTAGATGGCAGCGGCGCGCTGTATACCACGGAGCATTTCCGCGCGATCAGACATATTCTCGCGCCTGGCGGCATCTTCTGCCAGTGGCTGCCGCTGTATCAGCTGGATGTCCGATCGCTGCGCACCATCCTGCGCAGCTTCCTGGCGGTGTATCCGGACGGCTCCGCCTGGCTGAATCATTACAGTGTCGGCACGCCGATGCTGGCCTTGATCGGCGGCCTGACGCCTGTGCGCATGGATCCGGCACGGCTGGCGGCGCGGCTGGACGTGCCAGAGACCGCGGCGGTGCTTGGGCCTTTGGGTTTCTCGGCGCCGCTGGATGTGCTTGGCCTGTATGTGGGCGGCCCCAAGGCGCTGGCCGCCTTTGCCGGAACCGGGCCATTGAACACGGACGATTTCCCGGCCGTGGCGCTGGATGCGCCTGACAATGTCCGCGCGCTAAATGCGCCGCGGGCTGCGCTTCTGCTGACATTGATCCGAAACATCCATGCCGATGCAGGTGAACTTCTCGCACAAGGTGCCGAACCCAGCTGGGCCCCGCGCCTGGGGGCGTATTGGCGCGCGCGGAACCGGTTTCTGGAGGCGGGCGCGGCACTGGTGGGGCAGCCACGCGGGCGGGCGTTGGTGGAGGCGGCTTCGCCCGGGCTGCTGGCGGCGGTTCGGCTGAGCCCGGAGTTCGATCCCGCCTATCAGCCGCTGCTTGCCATGGCGCGGATGCTTGCAACGGAGGATCCACTCGCAGCGCAGCGGCTGGTGGCGGAAATCAGAGCAGCGGCGCCCGGGCGCGATGTTCCATAACAAACGCAGTTTTATCCATGAGTCCGCGACAGCACTGACAAAAGTTTTTTGCTTCTTTTTTGCAAAAAAGAAGGC
>CAZZYR010000002.1:0-17604 GCA_964658235.1 uncultured Acetobacteraceae bacterium
CGAGCGGCTAGCGACAGAAATCCGTCACTTGCAGCGTTCGGAAGTCCGGGAGGCGGAGGAGTTCTTTCATCCCGGCCAAAAGGGCAGCTCCGCCATGCCGCACAAACGCAACCCCGTGCTCAGCGAGAACCTCACCGGCCTAGCGCGGATCGTGCGCGCGGCGGCCACTCCCGCGCTGGAGAACGTAGCCCTATGGCATGAGCGCGACATTAGCCACTCCAGCGTGGAGCGCGCCATCGGGCCGGACGCCTCCATCACGCTCGATTTCGCGTTGGCCCGGCTGACCGGGATGATGGACAAGCTCCTGGTCTATCCGGAACGGATGCTGGCCAATCTCGAATCGCTCGGCGGCGTGGTGCATTCCGGAGAAGTGCTTCTGGCGCTGGCGCGCGCCGGGATTTCGCGGGAGGACGCCTACCGCATCGTCCAGCGCAACGCGATGGCCACCTGGACGACGCTGGGACAGCCGGGGAACCGCAGTTTCGCGGCCAACCTCGCCGCCGATCCGGATGTGGCCGGCCGCATCGACCCCGCTTTGCTGGCCTCCTCGATGGACCCGAATCTGCACCTGCGCGAGCTGGACCATATTTTCAGCAGCGCGTTCGGGGAGGCCGGCCCGCCTGCGCCCTAACTCCTGCTGGAGTCCATATCAATGTGCACTGTCATCATCTCCACCGGCGAGCGGCGTGCGTGGCCGCTGCTGCTGGCGGCAAACCGGGACGAGCTTTTGGATCGCCCCTGGCAGCCCCCGGCGGCGCACTGGCCGGACCAGCCGGACGTGGTGGGCGGGCTGGACACGCTGGCCGGCGGCACTTGGCTGGCCGTCAACAGCGCAGGCGTGGTGGCGGCCGTGCTCAATCGGACCGGCACGCTGGGCCCGGCGCCAGGAAAGCGCAGCCGTGGCGAACTGCCGTTGCTGGCATTGCGCCACCAGGACGCCGCCACGGCCGCGCATGCCATTTCGGCGATGAATGCCGAAGCGTGGCGCAGCTTCAATCTGGTTGTGGCCGACCGCCGCCACGCCTATTTCATCCGCGGCGCGGGCCATGGGCGAATCGTCGCCCATCTCCTGGTGGCAGGCACCCATATCACCACGGCCGAAGACCCGGACGATTTGTCGAGCCCCCGAACTGCCCGCTTCCTTCCGCAGTTCCTCAACGCACGCCGACCATCGCCGCCGGACTGGACAGGCTGGACGGCCTTGCTGACGGATAGCACGCAACCTGCCGAGACGGCCCTCAACATCGCGCCGCATAACGGGTTCGGCACCGTCACCAGCACGCTGATTGCCCTGGGCGATCAATCCCTGTTCCTGGCCACCCAGGGACCGCCGGGGCTATCGCCGTTTCAGGCCGTCCCCTGGCCCAATCCACCGGCAGGCTGACAAACCCCCGGGCATGGCACGGCGCCCCTTTGCTGCTATAGCGCCCCTCAGACGGAGGACCACGGCAATGGCCAGGCGGCGGCAGCTCTATGAGGGCAAGGCGAAAATCCTGTTCGAAGGACCCGAGCCGGGCACGCTCGTGCAATATTTCAAGGACGACGCCACCGCCGGTAACGGCACCAAGAAGGGCATCATCACCGGCAAGGGCGTGCTGAACAACCGCATCAGCGAGTATCTCATGCTGCGCCTGGCTGAAGTGGGCATTCCTAACCACTTCGTCCGCCGCCTGAACATGCGCGAGCAGTTGATCCGCGAGGTGGAGATCATCCCGTTGGAGGTGGTGGTCCGCAACGTGGCGGCGGGCTCCATCGTGACGCGGCTAGGCATCCCCGAAGGCACCCGCCTCCCGCGCAGCATCATCGAGTACTATTACAAGAACGACGCGCTGGGCGACCCGATCGTGGCGGAGGAGCACATCACCGCCTTCGGCTGGGCCAATACGATGGACATGGACGACATCGTGGCCATGACTCTGCGCACCAACGACTTCCTGACCGGGCTCTTTCTCGGCGTGGGCATCACGCTCGTGGACTTCAAGCTGGAATTCGGCCGCCTGTGGGAAGGCGAGGACATGCGCGTGGTCCTGGCCGACGAAATCAGCCCGGACAATTGCCGCCTGTGGGACGTCAAGACCAACGAGAAAATGGACAAGGACCGCTTCCGCAAGGATCTGGGCCGGGTTGAGGAAGCCTATCAGGAAGTGGCCAAGCGCCTGGGCATCCTGCCTGAAGCCGGGATGCGCGACATGAAGGGCCCGGAGCTGATGCAGTGAAGGCCGTGGTCACGGTGATGCTCAAGGATGGCGTGCTGGACCCGCAGGGCCGCGCCATAGGCCATGCGCTTGGGAATCTGGGCTTTACCGGCGTTGGGGAAGTGCGGGCCGGCAAGGTAATCGAACTGGAACTGGATGCCACCGATGCAGCCGCCGCGCGTTCTCAGGCCGAAGAGATGGCGCGCCGCCTCTTGGCCAATACGGTGATTGAACGTTTTTCAGTTGAGGTGTCCCCATGAAGGGTTTTGCAGTTCTTCTTGCTTGTGTCCTGGTCTGCGGCGCCGCACAGGCACAGCGCGTGTCGAAAGTCAGCGCCAAAACGCTGATGACGGCCTGCTCCAGCACCAAGCAGGGCGATCTGTGCGACGCCTATCTGGACGGCTTCACGGACGCCATCCGTGCGGACGGCCAGGATCACGCGATCGCCTGTATCCCGCAAAGCGTCACCGGCACCGAGTTGCGCGATGTCGTCGCGCACTGGCTGCGCGACAATCCGCAATCCCAACACGACACCGGCGAAAAAGTCACACGGCTGTCGCTGCAGAAAGCCTATCCCTGCAAGAAGTGACGCGCCGGCACATCAGCTCAGGCTCGAGTTTCGAGCGTGATATCGGCTATGCGCGCGCGGTTGTGGATGGCGACTGGATATTTGTCAGCGGCACCACCGGCTTCGACTACGCGAGCATGTCGATCGCCGATAACGCGCAGACGCAAGCCCGACAGGCATTGGCAAACATCAAAGCTGCCCTGGCTGAAGCTGGCGCATACCTCACCGACGTGGTCCGCGTGCGCTACATCCTGCCGAACCGCGCCGACTTTGAGCCCTGCTGGCCCATCCTGCGTGATGCCTTTGCCGCGGTCCCTCCCGCCGCCACCATGATCGTGGCCGGCCTGTCCGACCCTCGCATGCGTATCGAGATTGAGGTCACTGCCCGCCGGCCCATCGCATGAGCATCGATCCGGACGCCCAAGCCCGCCGCTCCCTGGCCCGCCACAAGCAAGTTGCCACCGGCCTTCTTCTCACGATGGCCGCGCTCACCATTGGCAGCTTCTACCTGCCGCACGGGTATTGGACCGAGCTTCTGCAGGCCAGCGCAAAGGCCGGCTTCGTCGGCGGCATCGCGGACTGGTTCGCTGTGACGGCCCTGTTTCGCCATCCGCTCGGCCTGCCCATCCCCCACACTGCCATCATCCCGCGCGAAAAGATCCGCCTCGGCCAGGCGCTCGGCCGCTTCTTCGCCCGCCATGTCGTGACTGACGAGGAGGTCAGCCGCCTGCTCGGCCGGCTGGACGTGGCCGAACTGATGGGCGCCGTGCTGACCAACGACGAGGTGGTCAAGCCGCTCGCCCGCACCCTGTCCGGCTACCTGCCGCGTATCCTGGCCACGGTGGAGGATGGCCGCGCGCGCCGCGTGCTCGGCCGCCTGCTGCCGCGCATGATCGGCGGGCCCGTCGCCGGGCGAGTAATGGCGCGCGCCCTGCGCGGCCTTGTGGATGGCGGCCGGCATCAGGAAGTGTTGGGCTTCATCCTGGTAAAACTGCGCGCCGGGATGCTGGAGAAGGAGGCGCAGCTCCGCGCGCTGATCGAGGACCGGGTGCGCGCCGAGGGTGGCCGGTTGGTTGGCTGGGCCTTGGGCGCCAGCATCGCCACCCGCGTGCTAGCAACGGTCACCGGCGAGATGGACAAGATGGACCCGGACGGCTCGGAAATCCGCGAGGCCTTCGATGTCTGGGTACGCAGGGAGATCCAGCTTCTGGAGGATGATCCCGCCCGCGCCGCCGAATTGGGCCGCGCCATCCGCCGGGTTGTCGGCCATCAAACCGTTCAGGCCTGGAGTTGGGATGTCTGGTCCCGGATGCGGCTTTCGTTGGAGCAGGACGCAGCCCGCCCCGGCGGGCATACCGCCATGCTGCTGGAGGGCGCCGTGAGAAACCTGGGTGAAATGCTGGCAACCGACCCTGGCGCGCGCGCGCGCCTGCAGCGCGCGGCCGAACGCCTGGTCGCGCGTATGCTGCCGGCCGCCCAAACCCAGGTGGCCAGTTTCATCGCGGACGTGGTGGGGAGCTGGGATACCGCCACATTGACCGACCGGATCGAGCTGCGCGTGGGACGCGATCTGCAATATGTGCGCATGAACGGCACGCTTGTGGGATTTTTGGTGGGCGGCCTTGCATACGCAGCCCTGGTGGCCGCGTTTGGCCGTTCAGTTTTCTGAGAGAGTGCCCGTGAGCGATCTGACTTTGACCGAACCCCGCCAGCCTGTCCGCTCCCTGGCGCAGAATACCGCCACCGGGCTGCTGGCGCTGGCGTTACTCCTTCTTGGCCTCTTCACGTTGTGGTCGTTTCTCTCGGCGCTTGTTTGGGCCGCCATTTTCGCCGTCGCTTTGTGGCCTTTGTATCGCAGGGTCCAGGCACGCACCGGATCGGCGATGCACGGCATGGTGCTGCCAACGATCTTCACGCTGGCGGTTGCCCTGATTTTCATCGTGCCCATTGGCCTTATTGGGCTTCAGCTTGCGCATGAGGGGCATCAGGCCGCAGACTGGATGCGCGGCGTGCAGGAGCATGGCCTGTCGGAGCCGCAGGCGCTGCGTCATTTGCCGTTCGGTCAGGCGCAGGTTGACAGCTGGTGGCAGCAGAACCTGGCCGACCCCGGCCAGGCACGCACGACGATCGAGCACGCCGGCCAGGGCCGCGCGGGCGATCTCGGCCGCAAGATCAGCGCGCAGGTTGCCCACCGCCTCACCCTGTTCGTCTTCACCCTGCTCACCCTATTCTTCCTGTTCAAGGAAGGCCATGAACTGACGGCGCAGCTTCGGCGTGCCGCTACCCGCGCCTTCGGGCCGCATGGCCAGCAGGTGGGGTTGCAGATCATTGCATCCATCCATGGCACCGTGAACGGCTTGGTGCTGGTGGGTTTGGGCGAGGGTGTGCTGCTCGGTATCATTTATGCCATTGCCGGCGTGCCCCACCCCACGGTGTTCGGCGCACTCACGGCGGTGGCGGCGATGGTGCCTTTCGCGGCGCCCGTGGTGTTCGGCGTGGCGGCCCTTCTGCTGGCGGCGAAGGGGGCTGTAGCGTGGGGCGTTGGCGTGTTTGCCCTCGGCATGGCGACCACCTTCACGGCGGACCATTTCGTGCGGCCGGTGCTGATCGGCGGAGCAACTAAGCTGCCGTTCATCTGGGTGCTGCTGGGGATACTGGGCGGGGTGGAAGCGTGGGGTTTGATCGGGCTGTTTGTCGGGCCGGCGATCATGGCGGCGTTGATTTTGTTGTGGCGGGATTGGGTAAAGTAGGGAAAGGACTCCTTTTTATCAGAAAAGAACGCTTATTTCACTGGATACGTCGGCTCCCATCCCCCGCCCAACGCCTTGTAAAGTTGCACCAGATTAGAAGAGACCGTGGTCGCGCTTTCCGCCAACTGTAGTTGCGCCTGCAGCAGCGTCCGTTCGGCGTCCAGCACGTTTAGAAAGTCCGCGACGCCCTGTGTATAGCGGTCGCGTGCCAGCCGCAGCGCGAGACGATCCTGCGATTCCGCCGCCGCCAGCGCATCATGGCGGCGCTGTTCGGCAGCATAAGCCGTCAGTGCGTTGTCCACATCATGCCAGGCCTGCAGCACGGTTTGCTGGTAGTTCAGCGCCGCTTCCTGCTGCTCCACTTTCCGCAGTGCCAGCGTGGCGCGCAGGCGGCCGCCCTGGAAGATGGGCAGGCTGATCGTGGGCCCCAGGCCGTATTGGCGGGCGCCCCAGTTGCCAAGATCCTTGAATTTTAGTGCCTGCAACCCGACGCTGCCGTCCAACGTCACCTTCGGATAAAAATCGGCCACTGCCACGCCGATATCAGCGGTGGCGGCATGCAATTGCGCCTCCGCCTGGCGGATATCGGGGCGGCGGCGCGCCAGTTCGGACGGAACGCCAACGGGAACCCGAGGCGGGACGGGCGGCACCGTGCCAGGGCGGATCAATTCGGCCTGCAGGGCGCCTGGAGCCTCACCCAGAAGAAAGCTCAGCGCGTTGATCGCCTGCGCCTGCTGCTGCTCCAGTTGCGGAACCTGGGCCAGGGTCGTCTGCAATTCGGCTCCTGCATTGGCGACGTCGAGTTCCGTGGTCAGGCCGCCGCGGAAACGCTGCTGAGACAGATCGAGGGATTCCTGCTCGGTGATGGTGTTTTCGCGGGCAATGGCAAGCTGGACCTGCGTCCCGCGCAGCTGAACGTAGTCGCGCGCCACTTCGGCCACCACGGAGAGCAGGGCGTTGCGGCGGGCATCGGCGGAGGCTTCCACGGAGGCGTCCGCGGATTCTACCTCGCGCCGCACCCGGCCCCATAGATCCAGTTCCCAGGACGCATCGAAACCGTATTGGAACAGGTTGAACGGCTGGATGCTGCCGCCCGCTGTACTTGTTGGAATGCCGCCGGATCGGCCGCCGGTGCCGTTTGCGCTGCTGCCCATGCTGCCGAAGCTGCCGCTGGACGACGCGCCGCCCGAGCTTCCACCGCCGGCAAACAGCCCGACCACGCCTTTGCCGCTCACGCGCTCACGCGTGTATGATCCGCTGCCTTGCAAGGTGGGAAACTGGTCGGCGCCGGTGATCTGCCGCTGGGATCGGCTCTCCGCGAGCCTGATCGTGGACAGCCGCACATTCAGATTCGCCGCCGCCACGCGATTTTCCAGTGAGGTCAGCTCCGCGTCGTGAAAGATGTTCCACCACGCAGGATCGATCGGCTCCGTCACTGGCGTACTGACGGGCGCGGTCGCTGTCAGCGCTGATGGGCGGCCTCCACCAAACCAGGTGGAAGGCGACCAGATCGTCTGCGGCTTGAAACTCGGCCCTACTGTGCACCCTGTCAGCAGGCACGCCATCACTGTCGCCCGGCCGACATGCGCCGCGACATTGTTTGCGGTGATTAGGCTGCGCAAGGTGCGGGCTCCTGGTATCGGTGCGTGGCATGTGCCACGGCGGACGCGGAAGACACCAGTTCAGCAAGCCACGATGGCTGACCGACCGGTTCGGTCATTCTTGACAAGCTAGCGCCTTTGACCCGATCGTCAATCCAAGAGCTTGAAATGTCCGCCACGATGTCAGTCCCCACGTCCGTCCAGGAAGCCGAAATCGCCGAGGCGCCCCACACCTTGCGCCGGGACTGCCCTCAAAAGGAGGCGCAGATCATCAACGGCGCAGCCCAGGTTTTCGCCGCGGATGGCTATGAAGGTGCCAGCATGTCGCGGATTGCCGCGGAGGCGGGCGTGTCCAAAGGGACACTGTACAATTACTTCACCAGCAAGGCAGATCTCTTCGCCGCCTACATGCGCCGCGACTGCAGCCGCTGGATAGCGCTGGTGTTCGAGGACATGGATCTGACGCCGCCGCCTGATGAGACGATGCGGCGGATCGGCCGGCGGATGTTCACCATGGTGCTATCGGAGCCATCCCTGGTCATGTATCGAATGGTGGTAGCCGAAGCGGAGAAATTTCCGGAATTGGCGCGAACCTTCTACGCGGAAGGCCCCGCCAGGGCGATTGCGCACGTCTCCACATATCTCGCGCGCATGACCCAGGAAGGGCGTTTGCGTGTGGAACATCCTGAATTCGCAGCCGAACAATTCTTCGCGCTTATCCAGACGCAGCTTTGCATGAAGCGGCGGTTGCGGCTGATCGACATGCCGTCCGACGCGCAGATCGATCACGTGGTTGAATGCGCCGTCCATCTTTTCATGCGCGGATATGGCGTAACGCCGGCAGCCTGATAGCGCGGTTGCCATTTCGGCAATTTCTGGTCTGCACAGTGAGGCGGATTGGCGCTATCACCCGGGAGCCACGCTTTCAGCCCGCGGTGGACAGACCAGCCCGCGCGCACAGGATGTTCTTATGGACGGCCACGACTTCATCGAGGAAATCCGCATTGCCCAGTTCTGGCGCAAGCATCTGGGCGACGCCGATTATGTCGATTTCAACCCGCAGGACCTCCGTCGCTGGTATGAGGCGCTAGAAAACCGCGGGCCCGAGGAGATACGCGCCTATCTGATCGAGCGCACCGGCCGGCATCCAATGGGACAGATTACCGGCATTGTCAGCGCGGCGCCTCACCCGCCATTGAGGATCATCAACGTTTGGCTTGAGGCCCGCAACAAAGTCCGCACCGGGCCGTATTGGCTCGCTGGACTGGTATTTTTTATCTTCACCTATTACGCCGCCACCACGCTCTCCGGTTACATGCATTTGAAAACGGCGACGGCCCTGCAGATGAATCCGCCGCAAATCGGACAGCCTGGGCCGGGTATCCAGACCCCCGCCGGGCCTGTGCCAGCTGGATCGACCTTGCCGACCCAGCCGCCTCCCACGCCCCCGACGCCTTCCAGCAGCCCGTCGTCCCCCGGGCATTCTGCCGGGCCTGCGCAATAAGCTGGTGTTGATCCGCACTGGCTCGGGCGCAGGGCAAATCAGCCCCGCTTAGGGCAGGAGAGGATTGCGCCGTTGAAGCCAATTACGGTCAGGCAGCTCCGCGGTCCGCCAACCACCGCCAAGCGCCTGAACCAGCAGGACCGCGTCCGTGAGCCGCGACTGCTGGATGGAAAGCAGGGTTTGTTGAGCGGCGAGAAGCGTGTTCTGCGCGGTGATCACTGCAGTGTAAGCCTGAGTGCCCGCGCGATATTCATTCAGCGCAATCTGCGCGGCCCGGGTAGCATCCACAACCGTCTGGCGTTCAACCGCCTCCTGTTCCCCCAGCAGGCGGAGCCCGGAAAGCGCGTCCTCCACCTGCTGGAAGGCGGTCAGCACTGTCTGGCGATAAGTCGCCACACTTTGGTCATAGGTGGCGCGGGCCGCGCGGACGGCCGCGCTGCGCGCGCCGCCCTGAAAGATCGCGTCCGTAGCCGAGGCGCCCAGCGACCAGACGCGGTTAGCGCTGGAGATCAGGCTCCCTAGCGGATTGCCGGCATAGCCGAACAGGGCCGACAGCGTGATGTCCGGGTAGTAGGCGGCCACGGCCACGCCGATCAGCGCGTTCTCTGACTTCATGGTCCGCTCGGCCTCGGCGATATCCGGCCTGCGTTCCAGCAGGGTGGCGGGAACGAGGCCAGGCGTGTCTGGCACCTTCGGCACCGTGGACACCGGCGCAATCGTCAGCGCGGCGGGCGGCACGCCCACCAAAACGGCGATGGCATGTTCATATTGCGCCCGCGCCACGCCTACATTGATGGCAGAAGAGCGTGCGGACTCCAGTTGCGTTTGCGCTGTCAGCACGTCCGACCGCGCGGCCACGCCGGCGATGTATTGGTTCTGCGTGATACGCAGCGATTCGGTGTCGTTGCGGACGGTATCGTCCAGCACGCGCTGCAATGCATCCGTCACCCGTAAATCCAGATAATCGGTGGCAAGTGATGCCTGCGCGGAGAGACGCGCGTTGGCGAGGAGCGCCGCACTGGCCTGTGCACCGGCCACGTTGCTTTCCACCTGCCGGCGGATTTTGCCCCACACGTCCAGGTCCCAGCTGGCGGAGCCTTCTAACGTGTACTGCGTGCGCGCGGCCGAACCGCTGCTGCTGGTCTGTCCGGTGCTTCCTGTGCCGCTGCTGGATCTCGTCACGCCGGCATTGGCGGACAGGACCGGAAACAGATTCGCGCGTGCCTCGTCCACCAGCGCCTGCGCGTTGTCATAGGCAGCCGCTTGTTCGCGCAGCGTCTGGTTGCCGCTATCGATCTGCTGTTCCAGGCGGCTGAGCTGGGGATCGCCGAAGGCTTCCCACCAGGCGCCTTTTGGCGCTGCATCCTGCGGCGTGGCAAGCCTCCAGCCAGGCAATTCCTTGAACGTTGGCGTCATCGGGGCTGCGGCGCGATGGTAGTCCGGGCCGACCATGCAGCCGGACAACGCCGCGAGGGAAGCACCGGCGCATCGCGCACGCGCGCTGGCGAATCGCGCCTTGCTCATTTGAACGCGACACAATCAATCGGTTCGCGCATGGCAGACCTATACTCGCTCATCGCGTGGGGACCTCAGACACATGGGTGGCGGGAAAGGCCCGCCGCCAGCCGGCGCGCGACCACAGCCTGAAGCGGTCCAGATACAGATAAACAACGGGCGTGGTATAAAGCGTCAGCACCTGGCTCACGAGCAGTCCACCCACGATGGCTATGCCAAGCGGACGACGCAGTTCCGCGCCCTCGCCGGTATCGAACGCCAAGGGCAGCGCGCCCAGCATGGCGGCAAACGTGGTCATCATGATCGGCCGGAAACGCAGGCGGCAGGCTTCATAGATTGATTCGCGTGTGGACAGGCCGCGCTCGCGTTCGGCGGTCAACGCGAAATCGATCATCAGGATGGCGTTCTTCTTGACGATGCCGATCAACAGGATCACGCCAATCAGCGCGATGATGCTGAACTCGCTGCCGAACAGCAGAAGCGCCAGCACCGCGCCCACCCCGGCCGAGGGCAGGGTGGACAGGATGGTAATGGGATGAACGGCAGATTCATAGAGAATGCCAAGCACGATATAAACCGCGACGAGCGCCGCCAGAATAAGCATCGGTTCACTCGACGTGGATTGCTGGAACGTGGCCGCGGTGCCGGCGAATGAACCAACGATGGAGGCCGGCATCCGAATGGAAGCGCTGGCGCGCGCGATTGCCGCGGTCGCATCGCCCAGCGACTTGCCCGGCGGAAGATTGAAGGAAATGGTGGCCGCCACAAAGGCACCCTGGTGATTCACGCCGATCGGCGTGTGCCCAGGTTGGAAATGCGAAAAGGCGGCAAGCGGCACCATCGTTTCTTGTGCCGTGCTGACGGATGCGCCGCTGGAAGCGCCGCTTTTCCCCGACGCCGCCAGCGCGTTCGATGACGCGTTGCGGGCAGAGTCCGACGCCACGCTGGCCGCGGTGGCGACCACCTTGGAGGATTGTACGGTTCCGGCCGGAAAGCCGCTGGTGCTGGTGCCGGGCGCGGACGCGCCGGAGGTGCTGACCCAAACGTTCCTGAGCGTCTGGGCGCTTTGCCAATATTGCGGCGCCAGCTCCATCACCACGTGATACTGGTTCAAGGCATTATAGATAGTGCTCACCTGGCGCTGGCCAAACGCGTCGTAGAGCGTGCTGTCGATCTGTGACGGCGTGACGTTCAGGCGCGCTGCCGTGCCGCGGTCTATCACAAGCCGCGTCTCCAGCCCGGCCTGCTGCTGGTCCGAGTTCACGTCCGCGAGGTTGGGATCAGCCTGCAACGCTTCCGTCAATTTTGGCGCCCATTTGTAGAGCGTGGGCGCATCATCGGCCTGCAGCGTGTATTGATATTGCGCATTGGACTGCCGTCCGCCCACGCGAATATCCTGCACCGCTTGCAGAAACAGCCGCGCGCCGGCGACGTGGGCCAGTTGTGGCCGCAGTCGCGTGATCACCTGATCCGCGGACACATCCCGCGCGCTCAACGGTTTCAGCGCCACAAACAGATTGGCATTGTTGGTCTGTCGTCCGCCGGTAAATCCCACGACGGTGGCCACCGCCGGGTCATGCTGCACGATCGCCTGGATACGCGCCAATTTCGTGCGCATCGATTGGAAGCTGGTGGCCTGGTCGGCCTGCACCATTCCCATCAGTGCGCCGGTATCCTGCTGCGGGAAGAACCCTTTCGGAATGATCACGAACAGATAAACATTTAGCGCTACCGTGGCTGCCAAAACCACCATCACCAGGAGTGATCGGTCCAATGACCAGGTCAGGCTCCGTTCGTAGAACCGCTGCATCCCGGCAAAGCCCGCTTCCGTATGGCGGAAGAACCAGCCACGCGGCCTGTCGGGTTCCTGCACGCGCAGGAACAGCGCGCACATCATCGGCGTTGTGGTCAGCGAGATCACCAGACTGACCACGATGGCCAGCGACAGCGTCAAGGCAAACTCACGAAACAGGCGGCCGACGATCCCGCCCATCAGCAGGATTGGCAGGAAGACCGCGATCAGCGAAGTACTGATCGAGAGCACTGTAAACCCCACTTCCCGCGCCCCCAGCAAAGCCGCCTGCAAGCGGCCCATACCTTCCTCCATGTGGCGCGCAATATTCTCCAGCACGACAATCGCGTCATCCACCACGAAGCCGGTGGAAATGGTCAGTGCCATCAGCGAGAGATTATCCAGGCTGAAACCGAGCAGATACATTGCCGCGAACGTGCCGATGATGCTGACCGGCACGGCCACCGCCGGAATAAGCGTGGCGCGCCCGCTGCCCAGGAAGACATACACGACACCGATCACGAGCATGATGGCGATCACCAGCGTGCGCTGCGTATCGTTCAACGAGGCGCGCACGGTCGGCGTGCGGTCTATGGCCACCGTGATATCCGTCCCGCCTGGCAGAGAGGCCTTTAATTGCGGCAGCACGGCACGAATGCCATCCACGGTCTTGATGATGTTCGCGCCTGGCTGACGGAACACGATCAGCACTACGGTTGGCTGGCCATTAAACAGGCCTGAGTTGCGGAGATCCTCCACGCTGTCCACCACATCCGCCACGTCTGTCAGTCGTACTGCGGCACCATTGCGGTAGGCGATCACTAGCGGGCGGTAATCCTTGGCGTGGCTTGCCTGGTCGTTTGTGTAGATTTGGAAATGCCTGTCCGCTTCCTCAATGGCGCCCTTTGGCGCATTCGCGTTGGCAGATGCCAGCGCGGCACGGACGTCCTCCAGCCCGATGCCGTAATGGAACAGCGCCCCGGGATTCAGCTCCACGCGCACGGCCGGCAAGGCGGAGCCATTCACATCCACCTCGCCCACGCCAGGAAGTTGCGAAAGCTTTTGTTCCAGCACAGTTGCCGCGGAGTCGTAGAGCTGGCCCTGTGTCAGTGTCTTGGACGTAAGCGCGATGATCATCACCGGCGCATCCGCCGGGTTAACCTTGCGATAGGTGGGGTTGGAGCGCAAAGCCGTGGGCAGATCCGCGCGCGCCGCGTTGATCGCTGCTTGCACGTCCCGCGCGGCACCATCGATGTTGCGGTTCAGACCGAACTGCAGCGTGATGCGGCAGGCGCCAACGGTGCTCTGGGACGTCATCTCGGTGACGTCGGCAATCTGCCCGAGATGGCGCTCCAGCGGGCTCGCGACCGAGGTCGCTACCGTGTCCGGGCTCGCCCCCGGCAAGCTTGCCTGGACCGAGATGGTTGGAAAATCGACCTGTGGCAGCGGCGAGACGGGCAGTTGCGCGTAGGCGAACAGACCAGCCAAGGCGATCCCAATGGTCAGCAGCGTGGTCGCGATGGGCCGCGCGATAAACGGTGCGCTGATGTTCACGCCGGCACCGGGCCTTCCGGCTCGGGCTTTTGTTTTGGCCGCAGATACAGGGCAACACGATCGAACAGCAGGTAGATCACCGGCGTGGTGAACAGCGTCAGCACCTGACTTACAATCAGCCCGCCAAAGATGGCCAGGCCAAGCGGGCGGCGCAGTTCGGATCCCGTGCCAGTTCCCAGCATCAGCGGCAAAGCGGAGAACAATGCGGCAAACGTGGTCATCAGGATGGGCCGCAGCCGCAGCATGCTGGCGCGATGGATCGCCTCGCGCGGCGCCAGCCCGTCCTCTCTCTCCGCCACCAGCGCGAAGTCGATCATCATGATGGCGTTTTTCTTGACGATGCCGATCAGCAGCACGATGCCGATGATGCCGATGATATCCAGGTCGCTGCCCACCAGCATCAAGGCCAGGAGCGCCCCGATGCCGGCCGATGGCAGCGTGGACAAAATGGTGATCGGGTGGACGAAGCTCTCATACAGGACGCCAAGAACGATATACATCGCTGCAATCGCCGCCAGAACCAGATAGAGTTCGTTGCCGAGCGCATTCTGGAACGCGGCTGCAGCGCCCTGAAACGCAGTCAGAAAACTGTCTGGCAACTTCACGCGTGTCTCGGCATCCTGGATGGCTGTCACTGCTTCGCCAAGGGACGCGCCCGGCGCCAGATTGAAACTGATTGTCGCACTCGGGAACTGCCCAAGATGGCTCACCATCAACGGTGCGGGCTGCGTGGTCACATGCACGAAGGCGGACAGGGGCACCTGTCCGCTCGTTGCGGTGGAAGACGGCAGATACAACGCATTCAGATTGGCCAGCGAGCGCTGCACAGCCGCGTCAGCTTCAAGGATGATCCGATACTGGTTCGATTGGGTGAAGATGGTCGAGATGATGCGCTGGCCGAAGGCGTCATACAGCGCATTGTCCACCGTCGCGGGTGTGATGCCGAAGCGGGCAGCTGTGGCCCGGTCAATCGTCAGCGTGGCGGCAAGGCCGTTTGCCTGCAGGGAGCTGGCAACATCGGTGATGGATGATGCCGTGCGAAGTTCGCTCAGCAGCCGCGGCACCCAGGTGCCGAGTGCGGAAGGATCGGCATTCTCCAGCACGAATTGATATTGCGTGGCGCTGATGGCGGAATCGATGCTCAGGTCCTGCACCGGCTGCATAAATAGCGCGATGCCAGCTACATTGGACGCTTCCTGCTGTAACCGGCGAATGATCGCACTGGCGTCATCCACCCTGGCCGCGCGCGGCTTGAGGTTGATCAGGAATCGGCCGGCATTCAGCGTCGTGTTGCTGCCGTCAATGCCGATGAAGGAGGACAGGCTGACCACGTCCGGATCGCGCAGGATTGCGTCCGCAAGCGCCTGCTGCCCGCGCGCCATGGCGGCATAGGAGGAGGACGGGGCGGCTTCGCTGATCCCCTGGATAAGTCCGGTGTCCTGCACGGGAAAGAACCCTTTGGGGATCACCACATACAGGAATGCCGTCATCAGAACCGTGACCGTGGCAACCAGCAGCGTCATGACCTGGCGGTCCAGCACCCAGTCCAGCGCCTGGCCGTAGCTTTCAATGACGCGGTCAGTCATCCGCTCGGACCAGCGGGCCACGCGCCCCATCTCTTCCTTTGGCTTGTGCCGCAGCAACCGCGCGCACAGCATCGGCACCAGGGTCAGCGACACGATCGCGGAGATGACGATCGTCACCGCCAGCGTGATGGCGAATTCATGGAACAGCCGGCCAACCACGTCGCCCATAAACAAGAGCGGGATCAGCACAGCCAGAAGCGACACTGTCAGGGAGATGATCGTAAACCCGATCTGGCGGGATCCCTTAAGAGCTGCCTCTAGTGGCGCTTCGCCCATCTCCACGTAGCGGTCGATATTCTCGATCATGACAATAGCGTCATCCACCACGAAGCCGGTGGCGATCGTGAGCGCCATCAACGATAGATTGTCGAGCGAAAAGCCCCACAGATACATTGCGGCCAACGTGCCAACCAGCGACAGCGGGACGGACAGGCTGGGGATCAACGTCGCCGGCACGCGGCGCAGGAAGACGAATATCACCAGCACCACCAACCCGATTGCCAGTGCCAGTTCAAATTCCACGTCCGCCACGGATGCGCGGATGGTATTGGTCCGGTCAGTGAGTGTGGTCACCTGCAACGCAGCCGGCAGGCTGTTTTGCAATTTCGGCAGCAGCCCGGAAATTCGGTCTACCACCTGGATCACGTTCGCCCCTGGCTGGCGCTGCACGTTCAAAATCACCGCTGGCGTGCGGTTCATCCATGCCTGCAGCTTGGTGTTCTCGGATCCCTGCACGATGCGCGCCACATCCGCCAGGTGCACCGGCGCGCCGTTGCGGTAGGCGACGATGGCGGTTGCCATGGATTTTGCATCCGGCAGCTGGTCGTTCGCATTGATCGTGGTCGCCTGCGCGGGACCATCGAAGTTACCCTTTGGCGTATTCACGTTCAGGTTGCCGATCGTGGTGCGCAGATCGTCGATATTTAAACCGATCGCTGCCAGTGCACGGGGATTGGCCTGCACGCGCACGGCGGGCCGGTGGCCGCCAGAGATCGAGACAAGCCCCACGCCGTCGATCTGGCTGATCTTCTGCGCCAGCCTTGTCTCCGCCAGATCCTCAATCTGCGTCAGCGCCATCGTCTCGCTCGTCAGCGCAAGCGTGATGATCGGCGCGTCGGCCGGGTTCACCTTCGCGTAGATCGGGGGCGCCGGCAGATCGGATGGCAGCAGGTTGCCCGCGGCATTGATGGCGGCCTGCACTTCCTGCTCGGCCACATCCAGGGACAAGTCCAGGCTGAATTGCAGCGTGATGATGGATGCGCCAGCCGAGCTTTGGGACGCCATCTGGCTCAGTCCCGGCATCTCGCCCAATTGACGCTCCAGCGGCGCAGTGACGGAGCTCGTCATCACCTCCGGGCTGGCACCGGGATAGAATGTCTGCACCTGGATGGTGGGATAATCCACTTCCGGCAGGGCGGAGAGCGGCAAGTATTGATAGGAGATCAGGCCAATAAGAAGCAGCGCCAGCATCAGCAGCGTGGTCGCCACCGGCCGCAGGATGAACAGGGCGGAGGGATTCATCCTACGGTGCTGCGTCCGCCGCGTGACGGTGGTGATGTTGCCCGGTTCCGCTTCCAGTCCCGCTACCAGCCCCAGGCTTGGCCCCCGGGAGGACCACCTTCGCACCGTCACGCAGCCGGTCCGAACCATCGACCACCACGCGGTCTCCTATCGCCAATCCACTCAGGATCTGCGTCTTGTCGGCATCCGCAACACCCAGTTTCACCACGCGGAGCGCCACTGTGGAATCCGGCATCACCAGATAGACGAAATTGCCGGGCGCGCCGGTCTGCAGCGCCGCATTCGGCACCGTGATCGCGCCAGTCACGGTACTCACGATCAATCGCAGGTTCACAAACTGGTTCGGGAACAGCGCCAATTTCGGATTGGCGAACAAGGCACGCAGTTTGACTGTGCCGGTGGTGGTGTCGATCTGATTGTCCAGCGTCTCCAGCGTGCCGGTCGCCAATTGCGTTGCGTTGCTGCGGTCGAACGCCAGTACCTGCAGGGATGCGCCGGCGGCCAGCCGGGCCTGGATCGCCGGCACATCATCCTCCGGTAGCGTGAAAATCGCGCTGATCGGGTCCAGCTGGGTCACCACCACAATCCCGTTGGTCAAGGACGGCGTTACATAGTTGCCGGCATCCACCTGGCGCAGTCCCACCCTGCCATCGATCGGCGACGCAATCCGGCAGAACGCCAGATTCACAAGCTGGGCTTGGATTGCGCCCTGGTCCGCCGCCACCGAGCCTTCGTATTGCTGGACCACGAATTGCTGGTCCTCGGCCTGCTGGCGGCCGATGCTATCCTGCCGTTGCAGGGTGGCATAGCGCCGCGCATCCATCTGGGCCTGGCGCAACAATCCCTGGTCATGCGCCAGCGTGCCGCGGGCCTGATCCAGCAGCGCCTGGTAGGGGCGGGGGTCGATCTGCGCCAGAACGTCGCCCCGGTGGACCATCTGCCCTTCGTGGAAGGCGATAGACTGCAGCACGCCGCTAATCTGGCTCTGCACGGTCACGCTCGCCAGGGACGTCACGGT
>CAZZYR010000002.1:17614-26164 GCA_964658235.1 uncultured Acetobacteraceae bacterium
CCACCGCGGGCGGCGGCGCCGCCGGCGCATGGCCGCCGCCAGACCCGCCACCCAGGCGCACGATAAGAAAACCGATGCCCGCCAGGATCGCCAGCAGGATAAGCCAGGGCCACAGGCTGCTGCGCCGGCGCGGTTTCGGTGTCGCGTCCGTGGCATCACGTGCGGGTAGGGGAGAGCGCAGGTCATCCATCGTCGCGGCTTCCGGCTACATAGGGTGAGGGCAGGCCCGGATCGCGGGAATGGCCCCTTCCCGCGTCTGTGGCTAGGGCGGTGGGTGTAAGGCTGTGTAACGCCCCGCGGATCTATTAAGACGCCGCGGCACCGAAAAAATTGTGATGGAGTTTGATAAGATATTGAAGAAGCCGGACATTGACTGCGTCGTCGTGGGCGCTGGCGTCGTCGGCCTGGCGGTCGCCCGGGCATTGGCTTGCTCTGGACTTGACGTGCTTGTGCTTGAAGCTGAGCCGGCGATTGGAAAGGGCGTCTCCTCGCGCAATAGCGAGGTTATCCATGCCGGCCTCTATTATGAACCCGGCTCCGTCCGCGCCCGGGTTTGTGTGGCCGGCGCGAGGGACCTGTATCGCTACTGCGCTGATCACCAGGTGCCTGCGCGCGCCTGCGGAAAGCTGGTCGTCGCGACCAGCGCCGAAGAAACGGCGCAACTGGACAGTATCGCCGCCCGCGCGGCCGCAAACGGGGTAGCGGGCCTGAGCCGGCTGACGGGACAAGAAGCCCGTGCGCTGGAACCAGAATTAGCCTGCACAGACGCCTTGCTTTCACGTGCCACAGGCATCGTGGACAGCCACGCGCTCATGCTCTCACTGCTGGGCGAGGCCCAGGGTCATGGCGCAAGCCTGGCGCTCAATGCCCCGCTCCTTGCCGCGCAGGCCGTGGCAGGCGGTTTCGACGTGCAAGTGGGCGGCACCGCTCCGATGCACCTGCGCACGCGCATGTTGGTCAATGCGGCCGGCCTGTCCGCCTGCGGCGTCGCACGCGCCATCGCCGGACTTGATCCCGCGCATGTCCCCGCGCCGCGCCTGGCCAAAGGCAGCTACTTCACGCTGTCCTGTGCCGCCCCTTTCAGCCGCCTGATCTACCCGGTCCCCATTCCCGGCGGCGCGGGCATCCATCTGACGCTCGATCTGGGTGGTGCCGCGCGCTTCGGCCCGGATGTGGAGGCTGTGGACAGCATCGATTACCGGGTGGATCCCGCGCGGGCACCTATCTTCGCCGCCGCCATCCGGCGCTATTGGCCCGGCCTGCCGGAGGATCGGCTGGTGCCCGCTTATGCCGGGATCCGGCCGAAAATCGTGCCGCCGACGGAGACGCAGGATTTCATTATCCAAGGTTTGGAAACGCATGGGTTGCCAGGGCTCGTGAACCTGTTCGGAATAGAGAGCCCCGGTCTGACCAGTTGCCTGGCAATCGCTGACGAGGTGAAGAAAACGTTCCAGCTCTAACAAAGGCAAGCTTCGAGCGGCGGAAGCACCAGAGCCCGCAAGCCGCGACCGAGCCTCAACACGCAAAAGTTTTTTGGTTCTTTTTTTCAAAAAAGAACGCTCCCTCGCTTCACCCTTCCAGGACCCCGCCAATGAAGGCGCAAGACACCAGACCCAATCCAGATGCGCTTCTCGCCGCCGTCACCCGCGCGGACAAAGGCCGTTTGAAGGTCTTCCTGGGCGCCGCGCCTGGCGTCGGCAAAACCTGGGAAATGCTGGCCTCCGCCCAACGCCAGCTTGCCGAAGGCCGCGACGTTCTGGTTGGCGTCGTTGAAACGCACGGCCGCGCGGGAACAGAGCGGCAGATCGGCGCGCTGCCCATTCTGCCCCGCAGCACCATCGCGTATCGCGGCCAGGTGCTGGAGGAGTTCGATGTGGACGCGGCGCTGGCCCGCCATCCCGGACTGTTGCTGGTGGACGAACTGGCCCACACGAACGCCCCAGGGAGCCGCCACAATAAAAGATGGGAGGATGTGGCCGAGCTGTTGCAGGCCGGTATCGATGTGTGGGCCACGCTCAACGTGCAACATCTAGAAAGCCTCAATGACGACATCGCCCGCATCACCGGCGTGCGCGTCACGGAGACCTTGCCCGACCGCGTGATGGAGATGGCCGACGAGATCGAGTTCATCGACATCTCGCCCAGCGAGCTTCGGACCAGGCTGAAGGACGGCCAGATCTATCGGCCGGACGTGGCGGCCCGCGCGTTGGACAGCTTCTTCCGCGAGGGCAACCTGGCCGCCTTGCGGGAGATTGGCCTGCGCCGCGCCGCGCAGCACGTCGATCAGGATGTGCGTGACTACATGCGCGCCCATGGCGTTCCGGGTATCTGGCCAGCCGGCGACCGGGTGCTCGCGCTGGTGGGGAACGACGGCGGGGCGGAGGCCGTCGTGCGGCAGGCCAAACGGTTATCGGATGCGCTGCGGGCGCCGTGGATTGCTCTCCATCTGGAACGTAGGGACGGCATGGACGCCACCAGACCGGCGCTGGAAATGGCGGCGAGCCTTGGCGCTGAGGTGGAAATCCGCGCTGGCGGCCGCCTGGTTGAAACCACCCTCGAGATTGCCCGCGCGCGCAACGTCACGCACCTGGTGATCGGCCGTGGCCAGCCGGCACGGCTGCGCCGGCTGGCCGGCCGGACCCTGGCGAGCACATTGGTGCGCCAGGGGCTTGAGTTCACCATTCATGTTGTCCCGGCAAGCGGCCCCGCGCCGATCATCCGCAGGGCCAGCGCGGTACCCACGGGCTGGCTGCCCTGGGTTGTCAGCATGGCGCTGGTCGCGGCAATGGTGGGAGCCGGAGAGATCCTGCACCGGTGGCTTGAGCACGAGGCGCTCGGCATGCTGTTCCTGGCTGCCGTCGTCGGCGCGGCCACGCTCTGGGGTCTGCGCATCGCCCTCTTTACGGCTGCGCTCAGCTTCCTCTCCTGGAACTTTTTCTTCATCCCGCCGGTTGGGCGCCTGACCATCTCCGAACCGCGCGACGTGATCGCGCTGCTTGTCTTTGCCGGCGTGGCCACCACCACTGGGTGGCTTGCCAGCCGGGTCCGCGTGGAGGCCGCCGCGGCGCAAGGCCGGATCGAAAGCCTTCGCCGCATTTCCGCTTTTGCCCGCCGGCTCGGCGCGCCGGCCACCGAGCCAGAACTCCTGGCTGAGATTGCCCGCCTCGCGGCCGATATGGTTCCACCCGCCTTGGTGCTGCTCGGCGAGGGCGAGGACCTCAACATCCGCGCCGCCGAACCGGCATCATTGGACACGATGGATGACGGCAGCTGGGCCGCCGCCCGCTGGAGCTATTCCCGGCGCGAACAGTCCGGCCGCGGCACGCCAACCCTCCCCAGCGCCGCCTGGCGTTTTCTGCCGCTGCAAACCACGCGGGCGATCTTTGGCGTGATCGGCGTGCGGCCGCAGAACGCGGTTGACCAGCCATTGCAACAGGCGCTCTCCGCTTTGGCAGATCAATCCGCCTCCGCGCTGGAGCGGGTGCGTTTGGCGGCTGATGCCGCGCGCACACAGGCCCAGGCGGAGACCCAGAAGCTCCGCACGGCGCTGCTGAACAGCCTTGGCCATGACCTGCGCACGCCGCTCACCGGCATACGCGGCGCGGCAGGGTCCCTTCGAACATCGTGGGACACCCTCACCGTGGCCGACCGGACGGACCTGCTGGCAAGCATTGAGCAGGACACCGTGCGGATGACGCGCTTTCTGGCCAACATCACTGAAATGACCCGGCTTGAAACCGGCGAGGTGACGCCGCGCCTTGATACTGTGTCCGTGCGGGATGCGGTGGATGAGGCGATCACGCGCGTACCAGGGCTTGGACCCCTGCTGGCCGACATCCCGCCCGATCTGCCACTGGTATCCGCTGATCCAGCGTTGCTGGAGCAAATCCTCGTCAACGTTTTAGAGAACGCGGCGAAATACGGCCCGACCGGCGCCGAAATCCACCTTGTCGCCGCCCGCGAAGCCAGTCTTGTGTGCATTTCGATGACCGATGCCGGCCCGGGCATTCCGGCCGCCGACCTGCCGCATGTATTTGACAGCTTCTACCGCGCGCAGCGTGGCGACCGGACCGTGCCAGGCACCGGCCTTGGTCTGGCCATCGCCCGCGGGCTGACGGAAGCGATGGGCGGAACGATCGAGGCGCTCAGTCCTTCGCCCTTCGCTTCGCTGGGCGGCCCACCCGGCACCACAATCCTCCTGCGTCTGCGCGCCGTGTCATGATGGAGCCTGTCCAGACGCCTATGCGCGAGCAAGCCCTCATCTTGCTGGTGGACGACGAACCGCAGATCCATCGCTTTCTGCGCCCGACTTTGGAGGCTGCGGGGTATCTTGTTGCCAGGGCCGATAACGGCGCAGACGCGCTGCGCGTGGCCGCGTCCCGGCAACCAGCGCTGATCCTGCTTGACCTCGGGCTACCGGATGCCGACGGACAGGATGTCTTGCCGCAGATCCGTGCGGTGAGCGAAGCACCGGTCATCGTACTGTCCGCCCGGGATCGGGCGGATGAGAAAATCCGCGCCTTGGACGCGGGCGCCGCCGATTATGTGGAGAAGCCATTCGACATGGGCGAGTTGCTCGCGCGCATCCGGGTCGGCTTGCGCGCCGGCCGGCCAGGCGGTGAGCCCGAAGGCAGTGTGCAGATGGGGCCGCTGGAGATGGACTTCGTGCATCGCCGCGTGCGGGTCCATGGTGAGAGCGTCCAGCTGACCCCCAGGGAATACGATCTGCTTGCCTTGCTTGTGCGCAACCCGGACCGCGTGGTTACGCACCGGCAGCTTCTGACCGCGGTCTGGGGGGCGGCCCACACAAATGATGTGCAATACCTGCGTGTCTATATCGGCCATCTGCGACAGAAATTGGGGCCGGACGCGAGCGCGCTGGTCACAACCGAGCCGGGTGTGGGCTATAGGCTATCGGCCGAAACGGACCGGGCATTACGCCGTTGACCCTCTCTCGGTTTCGTTATTGATTCGTAAATAGGGCCAGTGTGTGAAACGTGTCACATACGCTCACGGAGAATTTAGGTTAAAACATTCTAACTAATCGGGCGGTGGGATGCGTATGGCTCCGACTCAATCAGAAGTGGAAGGCGTTGTGATTTCCTTCGCGCTGCGCGCGGCGCGGGCGCCGTCGGCGCTTCATGGCACCTGCCTCACGCCTCATGACAGGATTGACATATCAGCCTGGCAGGAGCGCGCCGTTCTGGCGGGCTTTGACCGGATGGTCATCCATGATCGCGATGATGGTGACGCATCGGAGGTCGGCAATTTCCTGAGCGTCTATTGCTGCGGCCAAGCGTGGTCGCGATGGGGTTTCGCAAGGGCCGGACGCAGGCTGCGGGCATGGTGTTGCCTGACGGGCGCGGATGTTGGCGAATTCGACAGCATGGCTGATGCGCTGGAGCATGTGCTGTGCCGCGCTCCCGCAAAACTGACCGCTTTGCCGGCTAGGACGAACCTGATTTACCTCCCCAACGCGCTGCGCATGGGGAGCGCCGCTTAAAGGCCAGAGCACCTGACCTAGGCTACCACACGACGGAACTTGTCCCGGCGCGCGCACATGAACCACCATGCGCCGCGGGCCGCCGCAGCCGAAACCCGGCCGCGCGGCGGAAGGCCAATGGCTTTCAGGATCATTCCTACCGCGCGCTCCAGATGGCCGAAGCGATACATCGTCATCGCGCGGGACATATACCCGGCAATAGCCGTGTCATGCCGGTAGGCCGTATCAGGCGGAGAATTGCCGCAATAGAAGGCATAAGCGAGTTCATCATCCTCGCTCTCCCCGATCCGGCTGAGCGCGATGCGCATGCGTTGCAGCAGGGAGATCCGTTCCCGGCGCAGATATCGCTTCATGTGGTCGTAGAACAGCTTGAAATGGCGGAATTCGTCCGCCGCGATCAGCCGGCAGATTTCCTTCAGGACCGGCTCCTGGGCGCTGTCGCCTAATGCGGAATAGTAGCTGGACGTGCCGCTTTCCACCATGCAGCGCGCGATCAGTTCCCCGGTGCGGCTGCCGCGCACGGACAGGTCCGCGTCCAGTAGCGGCAGGTGATAGCCCGATTTGTAACGCGCGAAGGCAGCCTCGAAATCCCAGCCCGGATCCGCGAGCATCGCCCAGCGGCCCAACGTGTCCCCATGCTGAACCTCCTCCACGGACCATCGGTCCGCGGCTGCACGGAAATCCGGATCATCCACGAACACACGGTTGAGATAAGTGCCGTAATCGATGCCGTTGCGTTCGACCATTGCGGCCGCCTTCACGAGCGCCACGATTTCTGGATCCACACGGGCAGCGTCAAAAGCGTCCCATTGGACCTCATCGATCCGCCAGTGCTTCATTGCCGATGCCTCATTGGAGCTTGCTGACGGGCAGGCAGGTTCATCAAAAAACAATCTTCCGGGTGGTAGGCGCGCTCATCCGAGGAGAATGCGACTGTCTCATAGGCATGATCCCGTCATGGGACCTGTGCGTTGCAACACCGCCAAGGTGCCATCGGTTGAGCGCCGGCGAAAGACTTGACCGCGAAGCTGTGGCTGCTTCGCCACAACGCCGGCTCCCATCAGACAACGTTTGCCGGCGGGCGCCGGATGCGTCGGCTCAGGCTGCTTGGGCGAACTGCACCGCGGCGCGGGTGGATTGCAGTCGGTCCAGCACAGCGTCCCGAGCGTTGATGTCTGCCTTGTCCACCTCTGCCCACGCCTGCTCGGCTTCCGCAAGCCGTTGCCGGGACGCCTCGGCAGATAGATCCACAAGTGGGACAGCATCGTCGGCTAAGATGGTGCAGCGCTCCGGCGTGATTTCCGCGAAGCCGCCCCCCACAAAGAGCTGATCAGTGACCGCGCCACCATCATGCAGGGCGATCACGCCGCCGCGCAGCAGCACGATCATCGGCGCGTGGTTTTCCATAGCCGCCAAATCGCCCTCGTAGCCGGGCATGACGACCATATCGACGGCGCGGCTGAGGACGAGGCGGGTGGGGCTGACGATTTCGAGTTGGACTGGCATGTGAGATCCTAAGGGAAGCCCCTTTTTTTCAAAAAAGAACTCTTTCTTACGCTGACACCTTCATCTTTTCGGCCTTCTCCCGCGCTTCCTCAATAGTCCCCACCATCAGGAAAGCCGCCTCCGGCAGATCGTCGTGCTTGCCCTCCACGATCTCCTTGAACGACCGCACGGTGTCCTCAAGCTGCACGAACTTGCCCTCCAGGCCCGTGAACACGGTGGCCACATGGAACGGCTGGCTCATGAAGCGCTCGATCTTGCGCGCCCGCGCCACGGTCAGCTTGTCCTCTTCGGACAGCTCATCCATGCCGAGAATGGCGATGATGTCCTGGAGCGACTTGTAGGTCTGCAGAATGCGCTGCACGTCGCGCGCCACCTGGTAATGCTCCTCGCCGACGATACGGGGATCCAGCGAGCGCGACGTGGAGTCCAGCGGATCCACCGCCGGGTAGATGCCCTTCTCGGAGATGGCGCGGTTCAGCACCGTAGTCGCGTCCAGATGGGCGAAGGACGTGGCAGGGGCCGGATCGGTCAGGTCATCCGCGGGCACATAGATCGCCTGCACGGAGGTGATGGAGCCCTTCTTGGTCGAGGTGATCCGCTCCTGCAGCGCGCCCATGTCGGTGGCCAGCGTCGGCTGGTAGCCCACGGCGGACGGGATACGGCCGAGCAACGCGGAGACTTCCGCGCCAGCCTGGGTAAAGCGGAAGATGTTGTCCACGAAGAACAGCACGTCCTGACCTTCGTCATCCCGGAAATACTCAGCCAGCGTCAGGCCCGTCAGTCCCACGCGGGCGCGGGCGCCCGGCGGCTCGTTCATCTGGCCATAGACCAGCGCCACCTTGGACCCCTCGGTCGTGTTGTCGCCCAGCTTGATCACGCCGGCGTCGATCATCTCGTGATAGAGGTCGTTGCCCTCGCGCGTCCGTTCGCCCACGCCGGCAAACACGGACACGCCGCCATGGCCCTTGGCGATGTTGTTGATCAGCTCCTGGATCAGCACCGTCTTGCCTACCCCGGCGCCGCCGAACAGCCCGATCTTGCCGCCCTTCAGATACGGCGCCAGCAAATCGACCACCTTGATGCCGGTCACCAGCACTTCCACAGCCGCCGCCTGCTCCTCGAAGGACGGCGCGCTGCGATGGATGGGGGCCGAGCGCGTGGCACCCACCGGCCCACGCTCATCGATCGGCTGGCCGATCACGTTGAGGATGCGGCCGAGCGTCTCCGGTCCCACCGGAACAGTGATCGGCGCGCCGGTGTCACTGACCTCCTGGCCACGCACCATGCCGTCCGTGCTGTCCATGGCAATGCAGCGGACGGTGCGTTCGCCGAGTTCCTGGGCCACTTCCAGCACCAGCTCGCGATCACCGATCTTGGTGTTCAGCGCATTCTGGATAAAGGGCAGGTCGCCTTCGAACTGAACGTCCACCACGGCGCCTAGCACCTGGGACACGCGGCCGACTGAGTTGGTGGACATAGTGTTTTGCTCCTCGAAGAAAGGCCAGGGCTCTGCCCTGGACCCGCTGGGGCTTTAGGCCCCA
>CAZZYR010000003.1:0-24750 GCA_964658235.1 uncultured Acetobacteraceae bacterium
CCGGGTGCCGGACGCATCGTAAGCTGTCGGCGCATGGCCAGGTTCAAAACTTGATGCGCCGGCCGGGCGGCCGGCCGTGCTGGCGCTCAGCCCCGCGGGGTTCGAAGACGCTGCGCGTGAAAATGCCATTGCCGCCACGAGGGCGAGCACTCCAAAGATGTTCCGCATGTGTGTTCTGCCGTCGTTTCAGTGTTGCCCCAGGCGAAACCTGCGGGTCGCGCTACGTCTCTTGTCTCCGCAGACGACTACCGTCTCGAAATGTGGACGTCAAGGCGATAAAACGACTTTTTTACGAGTGTCTAGCTTCTGAGACAGGTCTACCCTGCCGGGGCCGCAGGTCTGAAACAGGTGAAGCGCTCATGGATCTACGAATTGCTGTTCGCGCTCCTGCGGGGCGTGCATAGTCAGTTGGAAGTTTTTAGGTTTGGAGTTCCTACTGTGTCCTTTCATGAGATCGCGTATGAGGCGCGGCTTCAGGTTTTGGAGATCGCTGTTGCCGCCGTGGTTGCGCAGCTTCCGCAGCCCTCATTGGAAGAAGTTGTTGGATTGCTAACCTATGTTGCTGGGATCAGCCAGGAAGCTGCACAGGTTGCCGACAGCGACGCGGCCGTGCGTTGTTCGCAGCTACAGCATTGGGCAGAGGAGATGCTCAACCGCGTGATGACGTCCCGCAAAAGCGGCCGCGTCACTGATACGTTAGCGGATGATAAGGCCAACCAGCGCTTTTCTCCAGGCGCGCACGCGGATGGTGATACAGTCTAGTCAGGCCCGCCTATCGCAGATAGGTAGGGCTGACAGGGCAGGCGTGCGGCAGACTTCTGCCGAGCATTACAGTTGGTCAAGGCGATGCTTTTCGTAGCTGCAGGGCGGGCTGGCGTGTCAACAGCGCGCCGGGCGTCAAGATCGGAGCCGATGTTAGTGGATTGGCCGCGGCGGCTCCAGGTCATCAAAGTAACGAACGAGGTCGGCCGACGCGCCACCCAAATTTAGGTAATCGCTGTCAAATCCAGCGAGCGCCTTCAACCCTTCCACATCGAGCAGACTGATCATTCGGTGTGCCATGGAAATCAGCCCTTGCTCACGGAGATCCCGCAATATTCGGTTCACATGAACCGGCGTGAGGCCGAGCGTGTCGCCGAGTTCCGTTTGCGTGAGTGGCAATTGAAAAGCGTCGCCGCTAGTCATCCCCAGTGCTGCTTTCCGCCAAAGCAATTCGCATAGGAGATAGGCGATACGGCCACGTGCGTCACGGCGTCCAAGCGACACGATGCGCTCCCGCAGCATGGCTTCTTCCTGCATGGAACTCAGCCAGAAGGCAGCGGAAATGCGGGGATGACTGACCAGCGTCTCCATGATGTCTTCCCGCGCGACGCAACCGACGCGCACCGGCGTGATGGTTCCAATGGAATGGTCCATGGAGGTGCCCGGAAAGACATGCATGTTAGAGAGATCGCCCGGGATCAGCAGCGTCATGATCTGACGGCTGCCATCCGGCAGGTTTCGATACCGGACGGCAAGGCCATCAAGCAGAACGAACACGGTTCGTGGGGACGTTCCCTCTGACACAATATCCAAGTCGGCATCAAAATACTGCTGGCGCAATGCAAAACCGTCGAGAACTGCGCAATCGGAAACTGAGAGGGGGACGAAGTTCAGGAGTTTCTTTGTAAGCGGGTTACCTTGATGGGACGGTGCTGCATGCACCGCTGTATTGTGCATTCTACGGGAACCCATCCTGCTACCTCCTTAGACACCCAAGCCGGAAGTTGATCCGCCGACGACGACATAACTACTTATACGTCATGAACCGGGAACAGATGCAACCTGAAGCAGCATTGTTCTAAAGATTACAAACGTATGTTGCACGTTCGCCACGTCTTATTTTCACACGCCCCTTGTCGGAGCAGAGCTTGCGACGTGTTGTCGATGGTTATGAGCAAAGACAAACCGTGGCACTGACCAAATGTGATCACCGTTTCGTGATAAATCAGCACTCTGGGGATGTAAGTATAAACATGGATTGTTTTTTGCGCGCCATTTGAGTTGTTGTGCCGGCGCGGGTCGCTTGACTGTCGTGGGACTGATCACGAATTCGTTAGAGCTAGTGCCTCGCGTCAATTTCCAGAACATGGCTCATGACGACTGCGGTGAAAAACATCTTGCTTGGTGCGATTTGCAACTTGCTGTTTCCAGTTGCATCAGCTAATTGGAAATCACCCACGGGTTGTGGTGTCCCGTCGTGCTTAATGGCTTTTCACAGTCGCGGGTCAAGTAGTGGAACGTGTAGATGATGGAAGTCCTTGAGATTGTCTCTCTTGCCCTCCGCGGTAACGTTTCGCAAAGCGGCGTGGAGGCACTCGTATCATCCATCGATCTTCCACGTCTTCGTGCCCAGATGACCACATTGGGTGTTTGTGAAGCAGATGCTTCTGACATCCAGGTCGCCAAATTATATTTCAGCAAAAGATGTAGCGCGGTTTCTCCGAACGCGTTCTTCGACGAGGCCTGGTATGTCAGCGCGTATCCAGAAGTTAGTCATGCTTTACACCATGACGGCCTGGTGTCCGGTTTTGTTTATTTCGTTCAGCATGGTCTGTCCGCGGGACATTGGCCCAACGCAGTGCTTGCTGCGGAGGCCGCCGCAAATTCTGCTATTGGCCCTGCCACGGCCACGATCGATACGGCGCTGTATCTCAAAACGAACCCGGCTGCTTCGGCCTTCCTAGAGGCGTTCCCGTTCCTTACCGCACTGGATCACTATAATTCTTTTGGTCGTTTCCTCGGATATCAAATCGACCGCCGCCGGGACGATCCAGGTCTTGATGATGGGCTTAGGGTGGTTGCCGCTGCCTTTGACCCTGCTTTCTATCGCGCAACGTATCTTACTGATATCGAGTGCGAGGATCCGTTGCAGCATTATCTGCGGGTTGGAACCCGATTGGGAAATTCGCCAAATGCGTGGTTTGATGAGCGGTGGTATCGAGCGTTTTATCCGGAGGTACAGGCTGCATTCGACGCTGGCTGGCTGCCGTCTGGCTTTTTCCATTATCTGTATTCTGGACGCAACGAGGGCCGCCAGCCGCGCTTCGACTTGACCTTGGCGCTGGAGGCTCGCATGCCGGGTGTCACAATACCCACCTTGATCCAAAAAGCGTCAGAGTTGGAGCGTCGGCTGGAGCCAACACATGGAATGCCCCAACTGGATGCAAGTCTCCGCCGGCCGCCGGCAGTCTGGGTGATTTTTCCCACCATGAACCCCGATATCATGTTCGGCGGATACCGCGCACTCCTCTGGCTTGTCGTCTCACTGGTTGGTGCGGGTTTTTCCGTCAATGCCGTATGCCTTCAGGAACAACCGAATATAAAATACTTTCTCCTGCGCGAAGGCTCCGCCGCGGTGAGAGCGGCATTTGCGGCTATTCGGGTATACGGGGTCGGGGATTTTTCAACAGCGAGCTATGGGCCCTGGGACCGCTTTATGGCTTATTCCGCGTGGGACTTGCCGCTGTGTGCGCGGCTGGCAGCCAGGACAAACCAGAAGCTCCCCTTGTTCCTAGTACAGGAATACGAACCAGTTTTCTATGATAACGGGTCCAATCGAGCATTGTGCGAGGCGATTTACAGCACGCCGCATTTCGCGCTCATTAACAGTGCCATGCTGTGCGAGTATTTGCGCGCGCGACAACTCGGCGTATTCTCGGTGGAGTCAGACGGTGACCCGAAAGATCGCCATGTAGTGTTCGAGCACCGCATTAGTCAGCTACCGCGCCAGACTGCCGCCTCCATGCGTGCACGATCGACACGACTCCTCGTTCTCTACGCTCGGCCGGAAGCTCATGCCGCGCGAAATGTATTCGAGATCGCCGCGATGGCCCTGCGGAAATTGTGCACATCCGGCTTCTTCGGCCCTGAATGGCGTTTTGAAGGCGTCGGGGCGCTCAGCAAATTGCCGCCAATGAGTCTCGGCAACGGGCACGAACTTGTATTCCGTGAGAAGGGCACAGAAGCGGAATATGCAGCCTTCTGCGCATCACTGGATATTGGCGTGAGCCTGATGTACGCGCCTCATCCAAGTGTTGTGCCGTTCGAATTTGCTACCACGGGCGCGATGGTTGTCACCAACACGTACGAGAATCGGACCGCGGCGCAGCTCGAAAGTATATGTGCTAATATCGTGCCATGCTCTTTGTCGGTTGCCGGCGTTGCGGCGGCAATCCAACATGCGGTGTCGCGGCTCTCTGACACGGAAGGGCGCGCTCGCGCCGCGCTGGTCCCTGCGATGGCGCGTTGGGAGGATGTGTTCACAGCGCCGATTCTTGCCGCCGCATTTGGCAGCCCGTCGGTGCCGGCCGCGGCGGCATCTGAAACGGTGTCAAGTCTGGTTGCGAGTCAGGTCGCTCGGCGCCGTCGATCTGCTCAGATGGCATCAACATCCGGCGTAAGGGGAGCGGCATGAACGTTCTCTCAGTCCCAAGGTCGGTCACGCGCTTTGCGGCCGAGGCGCCCGAGCGGCCGGCTCTTATTCTCCAGGTTTCGGGATCCTGGCGGCAAGTGTCTTACTGTGAATTGGCCGAGCGCATGGAAACATGGGCGCGTGCATTGCATGGATTTCGCCCGGCAGGATCGGCGCCCGGCACGGCCGTTGCCATCATCGTGGCGCAGCATGGTCTTGATGCTTACGCTTCATTTCTAGGGGCAATGCGCGCCGGCTTGATCGCCTGCTTTCTGCCCAGGCCAACTCCAAAGCAAAACCCCGATCTTTACTGGTCCAATCATCGTGATGTGCTCGCACGCATCAAGCCGGCTGTTGTCCTTGCCCAGCCGGATCTTATGGCGCCGCTGCGCTCCGTACTTGCCGAAGCAGTGCCAATCATCGACGCGTCCCACCTAACTGACGCGTCACTCTGCGTGCTGCCGGCTATGGACGATATAGACAGCGATGATATCGCCGCGCTCTTGCAGCACAGCTCCGGCACGACAGGCCTGAAGAAAGGCGTTGTGCTTACCCATGGCCAGATCAGGCATCAGGTAGCGTCTTATTCCTCGGTCATGGATATGTCCGCGTCCGATGGCGTCGTGTCTTGGTTGCCGCTTTACCACGACATGGGCCTGATCACGAGTTTCCTCATGCCGCTTTCACTTGGGGCGCCCATTGCCGCGATCGATCCATTCGACTGGCTAGCTCGGCCCGATAGCATTTTGGTGGCGGCTTCCCGGTTCAAATCGTCGTTCTGCTGGCTACCGAATTTCGCTTTCGCGCATCTCGTGAACACGGCGGATGACACGTTTAACTATGACCTGTCATCTATGCGGGCTTTTCTGGATTGTTCGGAGCCCTGCCGTGCAGAAACAATTGAGGCGTTTCAAGCTCGGTTTGCGCCCCATGGCCTCCGCTCAGGCGCCGTTGCCGCCTGCTATGCGATGGCCGAGACGGTTTTCGCAGTCACGAACAGTGTGCTCGGTGAACCTCCGGTGATACTGTCTGTGGATGCCGAGCGCTTATCATCCCGCTCGGAGGCCGTGCCGGTTGCCATTGGCACGGAAGGGTCGGTTCGTCTCGTTTCTTGCGGTCCTCCGATTCCCGGCACAAGTGTCAGGATCGCTGGCTCCGCCGGTCGTCCGGAAACTCCATTATCATGGCTTTGGAAAAAACGCGGTGTGGCGGCGCCCGATGTCCATCGTGTCGGCGAAATCCTTGTTCAAAGCGGCTCGGCCTTTGGCGGCTACCATGGCGACAAAGCGGCATCCGCTGCCTGCATGGACGGCGACTGGTATAAGACCGGCGATCTGGGGTTTTTCCACGATGGCCAACTCTATGTGTGTGGCCGGCTAAAGGACCTCATCATCGTCAATGGAAGGAATTTCTACGCGCATGATATTGAGGCCGTCGCGAGCGGCGTCATTGGCGTCAAACCCGGGCGGGCGGTTGCATTTGGCATCGAACGCGCCGCGGCCGGCAGTGATGGCGCGGTGTTGCTGGCTGAGACGGTTGCCGCTGACGCCGTGAATGATCGCGATCTTGCCCGTGCCATCAGCAAGGCTGTCTTCGATGTGCTCGGGCTCACGCTGCACCACGTTGGTGTTATGGGACCAGGTGTTCTGGTTAAAACAACCAGCGGCAAGATCTCGCGTAGCGAGAATCGGCTCCGCTATGCTCGGGAGCACGCGGCATGAGCGCAAACCTCGACTTTCATCAATTCGCACTGATTGTAGCAGAAACGTTTGACCAGCCTGCGGCGCGCATCACGCCTGCCACCCGGTGTGATGATATCCAGGGTTGGGACTCCCTCGGCCACTCAGTGTTGCTATCGAGACTCGACAGGAGGCTGAGTCTGGCGCTTTCGGAGGCGGATGCCACGCCAGCCGAGACTGTGGGCGATCTCTTCGACCAACTTTCACGTCGGCAGCGCGCTGTGCCGGCATGAGCAACCTGGCTGGCGCGGTGGGCGCCGTCGTCCGAGGGCGTGGGGGGCGGCTGTATCTGGGGCGTCAGGATGGCTTTGATCTCGGCCGGTTCACTGATGGCTCGGCGTTACCGCCGTCGCTGCTCAGGCAATGGCGCGCAACACTCCTCCGCCGTGGCGCGGAACTTTCCGCGCGCGGCGTGCCATACGTCTTCATGATCGCGCCTGATGCGTCTTCCGTGCATCCGGAGGACTTGCCCGCCGAGTACCCCGGACCCTATCACACACCCGGCCGGGTTTTTCTCGATTTCATGGGGGATATTCCCGGAGTTCGCTTCGTCTACCCTGTTCAGCGGATGCGTCAGGCGCAAGGCGGTTTGGACGTATTTCAACGCACGGATTCACATTGGACCGCTTTTGGTGCCGGCGTTGCCTATCGCGAGCTGATGGCCACTATGTCCAGCCTTCTGCCATGCAGGACTTTGCCGGCGTCCGCCACCACCTTCACGTTTCGCAGCAGCTTTGGGGACCTTGGATCACGCTGCGACCCGGAGATGCGCTGTGATATTCCCGTTGCGGCTTTCGAGGGGCCGGAGCCGATCCGATTGGCTGATGGGTCAGGCGCCTTGCGCCAGACCGCGACTGCCACCCACATGCCCGGTCTGCCGCCGGCTCGGGTCCTTGCGTTTCGCGACTCTTTCATGACTGACCTTGCGCCCTATTTAGCGCGGAGCTTTGCTGACCTGCTGATGGTGGGAACCACCACGCGTGTGATGCTGGATGCGGTTGATGAATGGCGCGCGGATGCTGTAATCAGTGAAGTTGCCGAGCGACGCCTTGTCGCTTTTGAAACCGATCACCAGCCGCACCACTACCGGTGGCTTTATCTGACTGACCATTCCGGCCCTGTGGGCTCTCTGGTGCTGCGCGCACTCACCACGTCGCAGTCAGATCCAAGTGCGGCGGCCGAGATGATCCGGGCACACCCCACTGTCCTACTGGCGACTCCCGCATACGCATATTCTTCGGCCATCATCCTGGAAGCTGCCGGTGACCACGCGGCATCTGTCCCGTTTGCTGAAGCCGCTCTCGGAGCGCATCCGGACGACACCGCTATCCTGGCGCTCCGCGGCAGGTTGTTCCTTGCCGCAGGCAAAGCAAGAGAGGCTTCCGAATTGCTACGTCGCGCCGTCACCGCAGCTCCGTGGAATGGCGCTTTGTCTGAATTGCTCGCGTTTACGCTGATCCAGGCGGGGCAACCGGTAGAGGCGCTCTCTGTGGCAGAAGCAGGCGTCGCCCGTGTGCAGGACCACGCCAATCTCTGGTATTGGACCGGCATCTTGCGCGAAGCTTCGGGCAACCTCCAAGGCGCCGCTGATGCGATTTCATCCGCACTCGAGCTTGATCCCGACAACCTTGCCTATAACGAGTTAGCCACCCGTGTGGCCGCCGTTCACTGATGTGTAAGTGCGCCCATTCGCAATCACCTACCACACAGGAGTAATTCAATGGACGTGAATTTGCCAACTGATCGGCTCGTCCTTGCTGTAGACGAGCGGGGTGTATTGAGGGGGGAATGTTCGTCCGCCGTGCTGCCGGGTTCGGCAACTATCGTGCATAACGGACGCCATTGGGCGACAGTGCCATCCTTTGAATTAGACGGCAAAATGACGCGAGCGTTCGTGTGTGATCTCCCATCGGTTGGGCCGGGCAATAGCAAGACGGAGGAGATCAAGGTCCTCGATGGGTTTGGAGAGACAATTGCATCAACAACCGTGCGTAAGCGGGCGGGGCTGACAAACGCGGCGGGGTTGACGGCAACAGCGATCTTAGCACTGCATGAGCGGCCGTTCTTTGCCGTGCCATATATGTCATTCGACGGCGCGGTCATTACGATCACTGGCGCGCATTTGCCGCCGGCAAGCGATCCATCAGCGCTCGGCGTGGAGTTCGGTCCGGGTGTGGCAGCTGCGTTCCACTACCCACGGGCCTCGCCCTCGTGGGAAAGCCATTTTTGGTATTGGCCGAACGCCCGGCTTTCTGATTTCCAAATTTTCATCGATCTGAGTGCAAGTGAACCTGGATCGGACCCGTTCTCCTTTCGCTTCACATACGCAAAAGGAGCTCAGAAGGACCTTCCGGAACCATACGGGCGAGTTTGGATACCGCGAGACCTTTACGCGGCAGTGGGCAGCCCACAAGATTCGACTCAGTTGACGAGGGTGCAGACCTGGTCGGACTCACGCAGTGTCACCCTCACCGGCTACAATGTCTACCGTGTCGTGCGCGCTGTGTTTGAACGATTTGGGATAGACGGCGAAGGCGCCACTATTATGGATTGGGGCTGTGGCCACGGCCGCGTGGCGCGTCATTTCATCCGTGAATGGCCACGTGCCACGATCATTGGCATGGACGTTGATGCAGAAAACGTCGACTGGGCGGCGGATAATCTTGCACCTGGGTGCTTTGTGACGTCTCCGCTTATGCCACCGTGTGACTTGCCGGATAAATGCCTGGACGGACTATTTTCCATTTCCGTCATGACGCACCTTCCGGCGGACGTGCAAAAAGCATGGCTCAAGGAGTTGGCACGCTTGCTGAGGCCTGGTGCCATTGCTCTTGTTTCATTCGGCGGACCCGGCGCCGTGGCATGGTCTTCAATCTGGAATGGGCAAGCCTATGTGGACAAGTGGCTTGCTGATGGCATCCACGCAGACGTGGTGGATCCTGCGCTGGACGGAAAAATCTCAGACTCGTCGTATTACCGCAATACAGCGCAAACCCATGAAAATGTCAGGTCAAATTGGGCCACCTACTTCGAGATATTGGAGATACTCCCCGAGGCGGTCGGTAACCTGGATATAGCGGTACTTCGTCGGCGTCCACGATAGCTCGTGGACGAGACCTAACGCGACCCTCGGCCACACTGCACGTTTCTGACTACCTGCTCGGGCGCGTGACGCGACAGTGCACGACGGCGCATAGGTCAAGCCAGTGCAAGATAGAAACTGTCTGGATACAGTGAGAGAAACTTCGGGGCTGAGAGCCCGCCCACTCAACCGGCAACTCCGACGAGTTGGCTGAGCCGTCCTAACGGCATGAAGTGATCTAACGAGTGAGATATGGTTACCTTGGCGCCCCGCGTGTCAGCTTAACGCCGATCGACATCGCTCATTACTAACTTGGTATACTTTTTTTGTGGCATGACGGCAACAATCGTCTGCCCAGCGGTCTTATCTCTGCGCGCATTACATATGTTAGTGCTTACCTGCGGGATGTGTTGAATGACCTACACAGGCAGCGCTGCAGTTGTTGCTTGGGGAAGACAAATTGCACGGAGATGGCGCGCATCGGCTCTCGATCCAAACTTTTTCGTCAGCTTGGACAGCGCCTCCGGCATGCATGTAGATATTCAAAAACCAATCATAACAGGCAAACGCATTTTTTGTTGATGGCGTTTATGTGAACACACAACAGAATGAAATTCGCCTGCAGGTTGCATTTCCTCTTTGCATTCTTGGATACGCTGTGGGAAAGTGCAATTGTCGCCACGGAGCGACATTAAGTGGGATATGAACTATGGCTGTATCTGGTTTGGTCTCGATCCCTAGCGCAGTCGGAAGTTCAACTGTCCTAACAGTTACCGGCGGGAAGACATTGGAGTTCGCCAAGGTCTTCCAGTCGGTTCTGGATGCAGCCATAAGCAACAATACGCTTTCTATTGCGGAAGGATCATCTAGCGTTTCGGGGACGACATCGTTTGCCGCACCTGTCGGCGGGCAGATCAACGAGGCGGTCGTCAGCAGTGATCAGAGCGGGGGCATCGGGATCGGCACATCTTCCACCGTCCCCGCGGGCTATCAATTCCTGTTCGACAACGTGAATGGTGCTACAACCGTTCAAGGTCCATCCACAGGTATCTCCGGCATCTTCGCCGGTGATGGTGCCGCTGCTACCTTCATCAGCACAGGCGGTAACAACACCATCGCCTTTGTTGACGGCAACAACACCTATCAAGGTGATATGGCTTCCGCCACTGGCACAGACTCGATTGCTGGTGGTACCGGTTTCGATACAATCAATACGGGTGCCGGTTTTGCTGATGTATACGCAGGGGTCGGGCAAAGCGAAATAACGCTCAATGATACCATTGCGGGCACGCCTAGCAACACGAACTTCAATGACTATGCCTTTCTTGCAGATGGACATAGCACTGTCCATGCGAACGGGCAGCTTGATGCTGTCTTGGCAAGCGCGCCTGGGCAGGTCATCTATGGTGGAGACAAGGCGAGCGATTATACGGCCGTTGCTTTGGTGCCTGGCGCAAGCTCGTCGGTTGCCGGCAACAGCCAAGTCTTTGCCGATGCCGCAACAGTGGCCGCGTTCGATCAAACCAGCGGCAACACGATTAACGGAGGCACTGGCTTCCTCCAGTTCATTGGCGGCCAGAATGTCGCTGCAAGCGTAACGAGCGGTAGCGGTACAACCTACATCTTCGGTGGCGCCGGTGATTCCATAAGCTGGACTACCCCAGCTTCCGGTGGAACGAGCGCGTTCATTGGAGGCGTGGGCGCGGAGACGGTTGACGGGTCTAAAGCTACCGATGGGCTACTGATGTTCGGGTATAGGGATACGCTCGCTGCAACCGGCGCACAGTTGCAGAGCCACTTCATCGGCGGATCTGGTAATGATACGCTGGTCTCAGGCGGTGGAAACGAGACACTCGATGGCGGCAGTGGTAGCAACGTGTTCGTTATCGGCAAAACAGCCGATGGCGTTGGCGCACATATAACGCTTGGCGACTTTGGCTCGTCTACAGACAACCTGATTGCATTTTCAGGATATACTCAGGCGGAGATTGATGCTGCGCTTGCCGGTGCACATACGACAACGACAGGTTTGGGTTCAGAAGCCACAACATTTACGTTGTCTGATAATACCACCGTGTCAGTCGTTGGAATTTCCAGCCTGAATGGGCACACCTTTGGTGGTTGATCCACGTAAAATGCTCGCCTGAGCAGAAAGATCACGCGCTGCTTTCGGCAGAATCTGTCGGACCAAACTTCCTTTCGCTGGTTAGTCAACGCCGTGGAGGTTTATGGCCGCGCCTTGAATCTAGCTCTGGATACGACCTGGCCGGGGCCTCAGCCTCGGCTCACGCGCGGAAGTTCCTGGCTGGATCTGTTGTTAGGCTGGAAGCCACTTTCGGACAGGCGTCAGAGCGGCCTCGCTGGTGTAGTCTAGAGCGCCGACGTGGTTCCAAACGACCATTTGATGTTGCCGGCTGAATAGTATGCTGTGCGGGACATAAAAGACACCATCATCGCTCACAAAGGCACGGCGCAATGTATCCGCGTCATTGGTAGGCGATGGCCGCGCACAGCGAACAACCAGATCACGCTGGGCGATCACCTTCTGGTTAATCTCCCAGTCATCTGGATGGCTGACGAGAATGAGTTCCAGGTTCCGGCCACCCACGGTTTTTGTCAGGTTCGCGATGGTCGTGAGTTCCCGCATGCACCGGCTGCACCAATTTGCCCACACCACGATGAGTGTTAACTGGTTTTCCAGCTCATGAATTTTAAACGCTTTGTCATTGCTATCGAGGAGATTCAATCCGCCCCAATCGGCGATATCCGGTGAGGGCGCCGCGTGCGCAACGGTGACATCGGACGTTGCGAGCAGAGCCGCCGCGCCAATCCCTGCTAAAAAACGCCGGCGGGAAGTGTTCGCGGCATGCGCGCGGGACTTTGGCGTCTGCAAAGGACCCGAGGAGAAAAGCGTATCAACGACCACTTGCCGAAATCCCAATCAGTAGCAGCGCAAGTGCCGCTACAACCAGGGATTGTATAGGTGTTTATTGTCGGGCGGGAGGAATTTGTTAGGTGGGGACAATGAATCTCATCACATAACTGTGGGCAGCTATATGCAGTATTCTCCACGGTAGTGGGCATGGCGCATAAATTGGCAGAAACAAGCGATATGGCTTGCGTTTGGTGGGCGCAGTGTTGATCAGCCCGATCGTTGCAGAGCATAGGCCGAGGGCGTCATACGGGCTTGCGGCCGGCAAGCTTCAGCGGCGTGGGTTAAGATCGCTTGCGGACGAAAAGTTTAACGCAGTTCCACTGGCGGCAGATCTGCATTCGTCTGCGGCTCGACCATTTCAAAAAACCAGGAAATAGGTACGCTCAGGATCGTGGCTATGCGGTGAAGCCGTCCGACAGACATGCAGTTGTGGCCGCGTTCGTATTTTTGGAGTTGCTGGCGTGTGACACCGATCATGACAGCCATCTGCTGCTGAGACAGTCCGACCATGACGCGGCGGTCGCGGGTGCGCCCACCGACATGCCGGTCTATGTCGCCAGCGCGTGCTGACGTTCGCTTCGCACCACCATCAGCCAGCGGGCCGCGGCAGCACGATGGTTCGATCGTTAAAGTGTTTTGCATCATGCACCTAATCCGAGGGCATCGCCGGCATTCTTCCGGAACTCGCCCGAAACTCAAATACCTGGAAGCTTCCTGGAGGCGACATGTGCTCGGAGGGAAGCAACAGGCAAACTATACCTGCCCTTAAAGTTCGCCGAAGACATAATATGTTAAGAACTTGCCATCGGAAGTTGCGTGACTTAGCACCCGAGCGCCGCAAGGGGATAGGTGGGACGCCTCGAGTTCGAGACACACAGCGCAACAACGCCGCGCGACAAGCTGCACGGGTGGGAGGCTGATATCAATGTTGCGATATCCGTGCGCCGCTGGCACCGATGGCGTAGTCCGGTGCATAGCCGCCGCTGTTCTGGTTCATCTTTGCTTGAGGTAGATCCAGATCGCGCGTTACAATCATTGCCTTTGCGGCAAAGGCTTCGTTCGGTTCAAGAAAACTTATGTCATCCACTCACCATCCCGTTTTGGCCAGCAAACTGCCGATTGCGAAGACTGGTGCCGTGGTGAATAAGCGTTGCTGTGCGGTTGAGGGAAGTCACGATTGCCTTTGTGATTGCGCGTGCCGGGGCGCCGCTTGCCGCGGCCGTCAGGGCCCTCTCCAAATTTGCCATTGCTAAGCATCTTGAACCGCGCGGGCTGCGTGGCGGATTGGGAGGCAAGCGTAACTTGGAAGCCGGCTGTTGGAATGCGTGCTGAGCTCGATAATCACAGACTATTTTTGTATCTGCCGGCCCTGGTCACACATGGCGAGCCATGCAGCGCGCAGCTCACGTAATTTAGAAGCAAGAAAGTCTTACTTGCCGTAGGCCGCGAAATGCGGATTGCGGTAGGCCGGTTTTCCATAGACGAATGCACTGCCGTCGAGGCAAGTAATCCGACCTCCAGCAGCGCGCAGCACCGCGTGTCCGGCGGCAATGTCCCATTCCATCGTGGTTCCCAGGCGCGGGTATAAATCCGCCTCACCCTGCGCAAGCAGGCAGAGTTTCAAGGAACTGCCTGCCGCGCGAAAGCTTGCGACCTGCCGTCCATTCAGGAATGCCTCCATCGCAGCTGCGTCGCCGTGGCTGCGGGAGCCAACCACGGTCAATCCGGCTTCCGGCGCAGCGCGCGCGGAAATTCTGCGTTCACCGCCCGAATCCGTCAGCGTTGCCGTTCCTGGTTCGGCGCCGGCATAGGTCTGGCCGCGCGCCGGCACCACCACCACGCCCAGGACAGGCGCCCCATGCTCGATCAGCGCGATGTTGACCGTGAACTCACCATTGCCGCTTAGGAACTCCTTCGTGCCGTCCAGCGGATCAACTAGCCAGAAGCGCGACCCCGTGACGTCCGGAGAAAGACCCTTGGACGCTTCTTCCTCGCTCACGACTGGAATGTCGGGAGTCAAATGCCGAAGCGCGGGAAGGATGATATCTTCGGCCGCTTGGTCCGCGGCTGTCACCGGACTGCCGTCTGCCTTCTCCATGCTTTCAGTAAGTCCGTAGAAGCGCATTGTGGCGCGTCCCGCGTCCTCGGCGATCGGCCGTATCGCTGCAAGCAATTCCGCAAGGTCAAGTTTGGGCGTCATGCCTGCACAGCCTGCAAGATTCCGCGTTCCTTTAACTTGGCCACGATCAGGCCGGCTGCGTCCTCCGCGGTCAACCGCGTTGTGTCGATCCGCAACTCAGCATTTTCCGGCGGTTCATAGGGGCTGGAAATACCGGTGAAATGCTTGATCTCTCCAGCTCTGGCCTTTTTGTAGAGACCCTTTACATCGCGCTTTTCTGCTTCGGCCAATGGCGTGTCGATGAACACTTCCAAAAACTCGCCTTCTGGCAGCAGATCGCGCGCCATCTGCCGTTCGGATCGGAACGGCGAGATGAAAGACACCAGAACGATCAACCCGGAATCCGCCATCAAGCGCGCCACTTCACCCACGCGTCGGATGTTTTCCACCCGGTCCGTGTCGCTGAACCCCAGGTCGCGGTTCAGTCCGTGCCGCACATTGTCGCCATCCAGCATCGCCGTATGGCGGCCCAGGGCAAACAACTGTTTCTCCACCAGATTGGCAATCGTGGATTTGCCTGCACCCGAAAGCCCGGTGAACCACAGCACGCAGGCGCGCTGGCCTTTTTGCGCCGCATGGGATGCGCGGCTCAGGTCAACCGCCTGCCAGTGGATGTTCTGCGCGCGGCGCAGCGCGAAATGGATCAGCCCAGCCGCCATCGTTTCATTGCTGATCCTGTCGATCAGGATGAAGCCGCCGGTGTCACGGTTTTCAGTGTAGGGATCGAACGCGACTGGCTGGTCCAGGCTGATGTTGCACAGCCCGATCTCATTCAGCTCCAGTTGCCGTGCCGCCATCTGCTCAAGCGTGTTCACGTTCACCTTGTGCTTCAGCGTGGTGACGGAGGTAGTCACCGTTTTTGTTCCCATCTTCATCAGATAGCTGCGCCCTGGCAGCATGGGCGTGTCATTCATCCATACGATGGTTGTCTCGAACTGGTCGGAGACTTCGGCCGGGGCCTCCGCGCCGCAAATCACGTCGCCGCGCGAGCAGTCGATTTCGTCTTCCAGGGTCAAGGTGATTGACTGGCCCGCGGTCGCGTAGGGCAAGTCGCCGTCGATCAGGACGCGCGCCACGCGGCTCTGTTTGGCGGAGGGCATCACCTTGATGAGATCGCCGGGATGAATGGTCCCGGACGCGACCATTCCGGAGAATCCGCGGAAGTCCAGGTTCGGCCGGTTGACCCATTGCACCGGCATGCGGAATGGCGCGGACCGTGACAGGCTCGCCACTTCTACATTTTCAAGATGCCCCATCAGGGTTGGCCCGTGATACCACGGCGTGTTGCCACTTTTTTCCGTGATGTTGTCGCCCGCCAGAGCGGAGATCGGGATGGGGATGATTTTGCCGATGTTCAATTGCGCGGCGAACGCCGTGTAATCGCCCAGAATCCTGTCGAACACCTCACGCGAGTAGTTCACGAGATCCATCTTGTTGATGGCCAACACCACCTGCTTGATGCCGATCAGCGATACCAAATAGGAATGCCGTCGCGTTTGCGTCAGCACACCGCGGCGCGCATCGATCAGGATCACGGCCAGGTCCGCCGTGGACGCGCCGGTGATCATGTTGCGGGTGTATTGCTCATGCCCGGGCGTATCCGCCACGATGAACTTGCGTTTGTCGGTCGAGAAGAAGCGGTAGGCCACATCGATGGTGATGCCCTGTTCGCGCTCGGCGGCGAGCCCGTCCACCAGCAGCGCAAAATCGATGTTCTGGCCTTGCGTGCCCATCTTTTTAGAGTCGGCTTCCAGCGCGGCGAGCTGGTCCTCGAAGATCATCTTGCTGTCGTAGAGCAGCCGGCCGATCAGAGTGGACTTCCCGTCATCCACGCTGCCGCAGGTGATGAAGCGCAGCAGGGATTTGGTTTCGTGCTGCTTGAGATAGGCGCCGATGTCTGTGGCGATCAGGTCGCTGACGTGGGCCATCAGGAAGGAAGGCCTTCTTTTATGCAAAAAAGAAGCAAAAAACTTTTATCCGTTAGGTCCGCGACAGCACTGAAAAAAGTTTTTTGGTTCTTTTTTGCAAAAAAGAACTCTTGCTTACCTTCCATCAGAAATACCCCTCCTGCTTCTTCTTCTCCATGCTCGCCGCCGCATCATGATCAATCGCCCGGCCCTGCCGCTCGCTCGTGGTTGTCAGCAGCATTTCCTGGATGATGTCTTCGAGCGAGGTCGCATCGCTTTCCACCGCCCCGGTCAGCGGATAACACCCCAAGGTGCGAAACCGGATGTTCTTGATGACCGGCTCCTGGCCTTCCGGGATGCGCATCCGGTCATCGTCCACCATGATCGTCATTCCGTTGTATTCCACCACCGGCCGCGGCGCGGAGAAGTAGAGGGGCACGATTGGGATGTTCTCCAGATGGATGTATTGCCAGATATCCAGCTCCGTCCAATTGGAGATCGGGAACGCGCGGATGCTCTCGCCACGCGTTTTGCGCGCGTTATAAAGGTGCCAAAGCTCCGGACGCTGCCGTTTTGGATCCCATCTGTGCTGCGCTGACCGGAAGGAGAAGATCCGCTCCTTGCTGCGGCTTTTTTCCTCGTCCCGGCGGGCGCCGCCAAAGGCGACGTCGAAGCCGTGGTGATCCAGCGCTGCCTTCAGCGCTTCGGTCTTCATGATGTCCGTGTAAGCCGGGTGGTCGAACGGATTGATGCCGCGGGCGATGCCGTCCTGGTTGATCCACTCGATCAGTTCCAGTCCGAGTTCCGCCACGCGCTGGTCGCGGAAGGCGATCATGCCGGCGAACTTCCACGTTGTGTTGACGTGCAGAAGCGGGAAGGGGGGCTTGCCGGGCGCAAATGCCTTCATCGCCAACTGCAGCATCACGGCGCTGTCCTTGCCCACGGAATACAGCATCACCGGCTTTTCGGCCTCGGCGGCCACTTCCCGCATGATGTGAATGCTTTCCGCCTCCAGCCGCTGCAGGTGGGTCAGGTCCGGCGCGGTTTGCGCCGGGTCAGGGTTCAGCATTCTTGTCTCCCAAAGGTCAGGCCGCAGCCGATGGCGCGGGATCCCAGTTACCTGTTCCACGAGCAGCACCAGATCGGCGGGAATGTCCCGCTCGCCACTGACCCACTGACTGACCGCACCTTCGCTGCGCCCGACCGCCTGGGCAATATCGCGCTGCCGCTTGCCGGCGGTCCGGAACAGCTGTTTCAGATCAGGCATCGCGGAACTTTAGTTAAACTAATGTTATTCCGCAATATAGTCGGCGAGAGGTCACGAGCCAGCTAAGCTGGGCGCAGGAGCGGGAGGGAGCCTCCACCCCACACATGATAAGCGCGTTGGTATCGTGCGCGAAGAGCGGTGATCAACCGCGTCCGGCTGGGCAGCGACCAGGCCATGCATAGCGGCGGGCCGTCAGCGTGTTGCAACCTAGGACGTGGATACTGCCCGCATACGTGAAGGCCCGATGGCCTCAGGCCACCGCGGCTTTATGGCGCAACATCCACAGGCGCTCATGAGCTTCCACCAGGCCTTCGATCGCCTTGCGCCGCCGGAACTCCGACCCGGCGCTTTCCTTGGCAGCGAGGCGTTCGAGCATTTGAAGCAGTTCGGACGCGGTTTCCAACTCCCGCACCTCACAGGCCTTGTCGAAAGCAACAAGGAGCTTGTCGGACAAACGCCGGCCATAAAACAGATAATCGGGCGTCGGCTTGTTTGTCATGGAAATCGCGTCCTACGGCGCCACTGAACGATAAGCGGCATACGTAACAGTTAAGGGTGAGAAGACCAGAAACGCACCATGTAAGTCAACGCCGGGTTGAGTCGTTCATCGGATGACCTACCGGCCGATTACGGCGATCACAGTGGCGAGCCACGCTGATACATGTCCAACGCGAGTGCGACAGCCAAGCTATCCGCGACAGCGTGCTGGCCATAGCTGCGCGCATGCATGATGGCGGACCAGAGAGACTCCGCCAGCGGGTTCGCATCGGGGGGCTGAATGGCGCGGCTGGCGGTCACTTTTGCGCTCCCTGCGTTTGAATCGATGCCTGCGCGAAGCGTGACCGGATCTTGCGTGGCGCAGCGCCGGCCGGCATTTGGGTCGCTACGCGCTGCGCCCAAACATATCCAACGACGGACATGGCAACCACAATTAACGCTGCCGCGCCAAAGACCGAACCGACCATATCGCCCTCAACTATAAAAAAAGACGTTCACGATGGAAATTGATACGACGTAGCGGCCTATTTGGATGCACGGCAACATGGGTGCTGCAACGCAACACAGCCATGCTGACATGGCGTCCTACCGCATGCAGGCCGTACGCTCCTTCACATGGTTGATAAGTTGCAAATCAGAAAAGCTTGATCGCGCTCTGGTTTCATGCCGATGCGCGGCGCATCCAAAGAAATTTCCCGACTGCGGCGGGCGGTCACCTAGCGGCGGCGGGTATCGGGGGCGGCGAGCCGATGCGCCGCAATAAGGGCTGAGCTCAATGTGGACTCATCAACGGCGCCAAGATCGCAACGGGTGGCACCCTTGCGGCCCCAGCCGCCGGGGACGGGCGAAAAGGCTTGCGGCGCCTGGCCGCAGAAGAAGTCACGCAATTCCCGATCAAACATCAGATTCAAGTCACTGCCGGACGCGCCGAGCGTCGCGAACATTTTCCGTGGCGTTCGAAATGCCGTCCGATCGAAATGAGGCGCCTCCCGCACTTCTGGGAGCGCCAGGGCTAGCTGACGTGCGCGGGCCGCATCGACGGCCATTGCCCCACTCCTTCGTCCCGGCGCGTTCAGCCTGGCGCAAGCGGTTCCCGATCAGGCGTGTGAGCCTGCCACGACAACACCGTATGGGATTGCCATGCCGGCGGGAGTTTCCTCTGTCTGGGTGGCGGCCACAAGGCTATCATCACGCCAAGGGCTTTCGGCCGATGTCTCACCAGGAATAGTGGCACGTGCATCCAAGAAGCGGGCGCTGGCCATGCCGCGTGCCTCCGCCTCGTCTGCCGCATGCACCCAGCATGTTTCGCGGACTGGACTGTTGGCCCATGCCGGATCGGTCAGCTTTGAGACGACTGGGTCCATCCGGTAGATCGGCATCGGCAAAAAGTCCCTGCTGGTCCGTCTGGTCCACTACGTCCACATCCGGGCGTGGTTTCCAGCCTGCGGATGCGGCCGTCAAGTTTGCAGGGCATGCGGCCGGCGACGGAAGACGACTTCAATCGCGTCAGGCCGTTTGCCGTCCGGCATTTTGCTGCGAAGCAGGATTTCGGCAGGGGCGCGGCGGCACTGACTGCACCGCAGCCGCGGGATCAGCATGACGAGGCTGCTTTCCAAGCCGTAGCGCGCCGCCAGATCGGCCACCGGCACTATCCGGTTCCGGTGGCAGGCATCACAGGATGCGAACAGGTGCCACGCAGTGAGTTCGCCGATCGGCAGCCGGGCCAGGGTGTCGCGGCGTCTGCCTCCATGCACGCCGTCCGGCACGCTAAACCGTAAGAAGGCGGCCCGCGGCGCTCTCCCGGACCACCCAGAAGCCGGCGGCCTGGAGCGCGGCCGCGAGGCGTTCCCCGCTCGACAGCACGAGGGCGGGCGGGCCGCCGGGCAGGCGAAGGGCCGCACAGGCAAGCACGCCGGCAACCTCATCATAAGGGACAGGTTCAGCGAAAGCAGGCGAGAATATGTTGCTCATGCGAGGATCAAAGCATGAGAACGGAAGAAGAACAAGTCAAATCGCGTGAGGCTGGCGTAAGCGGTCTATGTTGATTTGGATGGTCTGCTCCAGCCGGCAGCGTTGTGCATCGCTGTAGGGCTTCAGGCGCGTGGCGTCCCGTAGGGGATTCGAACCCCTGTTAGCGCCGTGAGAGGGCGCCGTCCTAGGCCTCTAGACGAACGGGACAACGTGCTGCGCTTCTCTACGGCACGATCCGTTTTGTTGCAACACAGCCCAAATCAAGCCATGCGACGAGAAAAGAGATATATTCGTCCAGAATTATAGCACGATGACTCTTGAACACAACTGAAAGTAGGTGGTAAACCGAATTGAAAACGTTATGTTGGCAGGTGTGGTATCTTTTTTCAGACAAACCGCCTGGTTCGTGAGAGCGGTGTGAACGTTAGTCACGGCTTCCGCCGACGCGGCATTGATCAGCATACCACGCCTGGTCTTTGCCCTAATCTGAACTTTTGTTCTGTGGGAATGCGGCGGCTGCAGGTGCGCGTTCCGATCAGCGAGCCGTTCGTGTGCCCCGAATGCGCCAGCCCGCTGCGGGCACCGGCCAGGATCTCGCAGAAGGAAGCAAGAGGCTGGTTGCTTCCGATCAATGTCTGGATCCTGGTGGCTGGCGTGGCCGCGTCAGGTGCTTGCGGGTTTTTCCTGGGACGCAACGTGCCGCTTGTCCATGTCCAGAACCCACGGATGGCAGCCGCATCGGTGCCGGTGAAGCCACCCATGTTCAGTCAGTTATTGAGAGACCAGCCATCGGGCGGAAACCACCCATCGATCCGTTCAAGCCCGCCTGAGGGTCTCTCGACGGGGCTGGGTGCTGGCGCATTGCCGCTGCCGCTGGTGGTGACGGAGAGGCCATTTCCAAGCCACGCGCCGGCAGTTGAAAGGATCGATCCGCCGCATCGGATGCAGGCGGAAGTGCAGGCAGGACAGGTGGTTATCGATTGCCTGCTGGGGTCCGCGGTGTTCCATCCGGCCTGCAAGGTTTCCAATGCACGCGGCACGGACGCTTTCTCCGAGGCGGCGGTGGCCTGGCTGCAAAAACTGCCGGTGCGATATGTGACCGGCGCGCACGGCGCCGCGACGGTGGCCCTGGACCATAGGTGGCGAGTGGTTTTCGATGACTTTACCACGCCACCACCGGAGCCTCGCGTGCCGCCGAAACCGATTTCGACGCCGAAAAGACGATGATCAACGGGTTGGACCATTGACTTAAACAAAATCCGTTTTCCGCTATTGATTCGCTCTTGCATTATTAATTTTCGAGATGCTAACATTTCAAAATAGAGATGGTAGCGGGATTCGCTGGCATCTGGGCAAGAGTTGCGGAGGTCATCATGGCGATTGTCGAGACGCCTGGGGTTTGCATCCGGACCGCTGAGTGCCAAGTCGCAAGGCTGGGCCGTGGCGTCAAAATTCCCTTAGGCGCACGCTTTGTGTGTCCGGGCTGCGGGCACGCCTTGGCGCCGCCGGCACAGCTCAGTGTGCTAGCGTCCCGCCGGGCGTCGATGAACCCGATTCCGCTGATGATCTTCGCTGGCGCAGGACTCGCTGTGCTCGGCGGTTCGGTGCTGCTCGGCTGGCAACTGGGCGCGGTGCGGACCGCCCAAGCGGCGCCGTCGCCCACGCCGGTGACCCAAGTGAGGCATGTAGATGCCGGGGCGGCCCGGCCGCTTGCCGCGCAGGCGGTGCTGCATCCCGAAGCCGAACCGGCGCAGCCCGTCCACGCCGCTGCCGCGGTGCCGGCGCCCGCCGCGCCAGAACACGCGCTGGTGGCGCACGCGCTGCCGGTGGTTCAAGCGGCGACTTTCCAGCCTGCCATGGCGCGGACACGCGTGCCGGCTGCGCCGTTCGAGCCGGCCGGCCAGGACCGGCCTTTTTCCACGCTGACACTCACCGGCGGGACGCCGGCTTTTCCAGCAAGCTACAATCCGCACCGTTCCGGGCGGGTGACGGTGAACTGCATGATTGGCACGGACGGGTCCCCCTCCGGTTGCGTGACGGTTTGGGAGCAGGGCGGCAATGCGTTTGCGTCGTCCGTGCAGTCCTGGCTGAATTCCGGGCAGGTGAAGTTCCAGCCCGCGCTGCGGCAGGGGCGGGCGGAGGCGCGGCGGGAGAGCTGGACGGTGGTGTTTAACTGAAGAACGGAAGCGGTTCTTTTTTGAAAAAAAGAACCAAAAAACTTTTTCAGTGCTGTCGCGGACTCAATAGACAAAAGTTTTTTGCTTCTTTTTTTCAAAAAAGAAGGCCTTCTGCGCCGATGCAAACCGCGTTTTCCAAGATGCACGGCGCAGGCAATGATTTTGCGGTGTTCGACGCCCGGGTGCAGCCACTTCCGCTCACTCCCACGCGGATACGCGCGCTAGCGGATCGCCGCACGGGGATAGGCTGGGACCAGTTGATCGTGCTGGACGCACCCACTGATCCGGGCGCGCAGGTGGCGATGCGCATCTTTAATCCGGACGGGTCCGCCGCCGGGGCGTGCGGCAATGCCACGCGCTGCGTGGCGCATATGCTGGCTCCTTTGGACGAGGATGGCTCGCTGACGATACAAACGGTGGCTGGTCTGTTGACCGCGCGCCGCGTGGGGGATGGGGGCATCGCGGTGGACATGGGCGCGCCGCGGCTGGAATGGAGGGACGTTCCGCTGGCTGGTCCGGCGGACACCCTGCATCTGCCGTTGCCGGGCGACCCGGCAGCGGCATCCATGGGCAACCCGCATGCGACGCTTTTTCTGGCGACGCTGGACGGGATTGATCCCGAGGTGCTTGGGCCCGCCTTGGAGCACGATCCGATTTTTCCCGACCGGGCGAATATCGGGTTTGCACAGGTTCTGGCGCCAGACCGGATCAGGCTTCGCGTTTGGGAGCGGGGCGCGGGGTTGACGCGCGCGTGCGGGTCCGGCGCGTGCGCGGCGCTGGTGAACGCGCATCGGCGTGGCCTGGCTTCGCGCGAGGCCACGCTGGAGCTGGATGGGGGCGTGCTGCTGATCCATTGGCGGGAGGCGGATGGGCACGTGATCATGACCGGCCCGGCGGTGATGGCCTTCCAAGGAAGTGTCGATCTCTCTACCTACCCGGCATGACATCAGAGATCGTCTCCCATGGCTGCCGGCTGAACCGCTTCGAGTCAGAGGTGATCCGCGGCCACCTGGCCGGGCTGCCGGACAGGCTAGTGAGCAATACGTGCGCGGTGACGGCGCAGGCGGAGCGGGATGCGCGGCAGGCGATTGCGCGCGCGCGCCGGGAGCAGCCTGGCCGGCCGATTGTGGTGACGGGGTGCGCGGCGCAGCTGGCGCCGGCGCGCTGGGCGGCGCTGCCTGGCGTGACGCGGGTGCTGGGGAACGAGGAGAAGCTGCAGGCGGATGCCTGGGCGCGGGATGCAGGGTCCGCCTGCGCGGATATCATGCAGGCGCGGGCGGCGGTGGCGCATCCGGTCATCGGCATGGGAGGACGCGCGCGGGCGTTCGTGGCGGTGCAGCAGGGGTGTGACCACCGGTGCACGTTCTGCATCATTCCGTTCGCGCGGGGACCGAACCGCAGCGTGCCGGCGGGCGCGGTGGTGGAGCAGGTTCGGCTTCTGGCGGCGGGCGGCTGCCGGGAGGTGGTACTGACGGGCGTGGACATCACGAGTTATGGGGCGGATCTGCCGGGGCGGCCGTCGCTCGGGAGCCTGGCGCGTCGGGTGCTTCGGCTGGTGCCGGAGTTGGCGCGGCTGCGGCTTTCCTCCCTGGATCCGGCGGCGCTGGATGAGGATTTCTGGGCGTTGCTGGCCGATGAGCCGAGGCTGATGCCGCATCTGCATCTGTCCTTGCAAGCGGCGTCCGACGTGATCCTGAAGCGGATGAAGCGGCGGCACAGCGTGGCGGGGGCCGGCAGCGTGATCGCGCGGGCAAGGCAGGTGCGGCCGGGGATTGCAATCGGGGCGGATCTGATTGCGGGGTTCCCGACGGAGACGGACGCGCTGTTCGGGGAGACGTTGGCGTTCGTGCGGGATCATGCGCTGCCGTATGTGCATGTGTTTCCCTATAGCGAGCGGCCGGGGACGCCTGCGGCGCGGATGCCGGCGGTGGCGCCCCCGGTGCGTCGCGCGCGGGCCGCCGCCTTGCGGGAAGCCGGGCGAGTTGCGGCGGCGCGGTTCCATGCCGGGTTGATAGGGTCCGAGGCGCAGATTGTGGTGGAGCGGGCAGGCGGGGGACACACCGAGCATTTTGCGCCGGTTTGGTTTGCGGGCGATTGGGCGCATGGGAGCCGGATGCGGGCGCGGATTACCGGGGCGAACGATGCGGGCCTGCTGGCCGAGGCGGCCTGAGGCATGGCGATCGGGTTTTTCTCGCGGCTGAAGGAAGGACTTTCCAGAAGCACGCAGAAGCTTTCGGATGGGCTGGGGACGGCGTTCACGGCGCGCAAGCTGGATGATGCGGCGCTGGAGGAGCTGGAGGATGTGCTGGTGGCGGCCGATTTGGGGCCGGCGGTGGCGCGGCGGATCATCCGGGCGTTCCGCGGCAGCCGGTTCGGGCGGGAGGTTACGGACCGGGAGGTGCGCGCGGCGCTGGCCGAGGAGATTGCGGCGATTTTGGAGCCGGTGGCGAGCCCGCTGCGGCTGGACCCCGCGCGGCGGCCGCACGTGGTGCTGATGGTGGGGGTGAACGGCACCGGCAAGACCACGACGATCGGCAAGCTA
>CAZZYR010000004.1:0-1374 GCA_964658235.1 uncultured Acetobacteraceae bacterium
AGGCGAAGTAGGTGACGAGGAACTCCGCGCTGTTGCCCGACACCAGCGCCAGCGTCCCGCTCACCAGCCCGGTAAACGCCGCCAGCGCGGACCATCCCCCCAGCGCCGCCTCGCCCACGCGCGCCACCCATCCCGCCCGTGGCACTTCCCGCGCCGGCTGGTCCGCGCCCGCCGGCAACAGCCCCAGCAGCCGCCCCGCCGGCTCCGGCAGCCCCGCCATGTCGAAGCTGCCCTTCTGGCCCGCGGCCGCCAGCCGCAGCGCCTGCAGGAACACCAGCAGCGACGTGTCCCACGCGCCCAGCCCGGTCGTGTCGAACGTCACGCGCTGCCCAGCCTGAAGCGGCGGCGCCACCGCCGCCGCCGCCAGTCCGAATCGCACGGACCATTCGCCGGTCAGGACCACGCATTGCGCCGAACCCTCCCGGCGCACGGACCATCCCGGCGTCCCACCCTGCATTGCCAAGCTGGCGCGCTACTCCACGGTCAGGTCGTTGACCACGCTCGTGGCACCTGGCGCCGCCCAGGCCGTCTGCGCCGCCACCTGACGGTCATGCCAGGAGGACACCGTGCCCGTCAGCCGGATATCGCCGCCCGTGGCGCTGACCTTGATGGTGTTGGGATCGAAGAACCAGGACCGGTGCAGCGCGTGCATGATATTGTCGCTGATTCCGCCTGCGCTCACGCGCGGCCGCAGCACGATCTGGTCGGACACGCCCGTCACGCCCATCAGGGACCGGACCGCCTGCGCGGCCGCCACTTTCTGGTAGTGCCATTCCACCGTGCCCGTCAGCGTCACCCAGCCGCTCTCCACACGCACCTTCACCGCCTCGCGCGGCACGGACATGTCCCAGGCAAGGCGGTTCACCGCGGCCGCGGCAATATCGTCGTCGCCGCGCCTGGCGTCGAAGGCCAGCCGCACCTCGATCTCCTCGGCCACCGCGCGCACACCCTTCACCCGCCGCGCCGCATCCTCGGCCGCGTGCTTCTGCACGAAGGAATCGACGTGGCCGGACAACGTGATCACGCCATCATCCGCAGTCACGCCGATATGCGACGCGACAATGCTCGGCTCCCAGCCAAGTTCGGCAATCACCGCCTGCTGCAGCGCCTGATCCTGTAACATCGCTCGTCTCCAATGAAATCACCGCATGCGCGAACCGGATCAACCGGCGCCGGACATGCGTGGCTTCTGCAAACTGGCTAAATCCGTCACCCCCGCACAGCCTCGGAAACTACTTAGACGGGTATTTGGCTTCCGCTTGCCGTGCAGAACTGAGGCAGGTAGGAGAAAGAAAGCAGTTCGCCTCATGAACGATGGCGTTGCCACGCGTGCTTATCAGCGCTTGTTTCAGCTTGGCCGTGTTGCCGGTCAAA
>CAZZYR010000004.1:1474-23318 GCA_964658235.1 uncultured Acetobacteraceae bacterium
TTGGGAGAGCAACTGATTCGTCGAGCCATAGATCAGTGCCTTGCCGTCACTGTTGATGCATCATACCGCGAAATCAATTTTCGGCGCCCGCAACGCGGTGACAACGGCAGACGACACCTTGGCTAGATAATCGCCTGCGCCATCAGAGAACGTCTCTGACTTTCGCTAAGGCCAAGCAGGCGGCCTAGCACGTCGTCAGTGTCTGCTCCAAGTGCCGGCGCGGCATGACGAACTTGGCCAGGTGTTTCAGAAAGCCGCGGCACCACGTTCTGCATCGCCAGCTCTCCGTATTCATGGTGCATCACGCGAATGATCGCATCGCGTGCCTTTACATGTGGATCCGCCATGATCTCCGGCGCGCGATAGATCCGACCTGCCGGCACGCCGGAAGCCTCCATCAATGTCTCGATCTCGGCCGCTGGCAGCGTGCACGTCCATTGCGCCACGAGCAAATCAAGTTCGGCCTGGCGCTCGCCGCGCGCCACATGCGTCGCATAGCGAACGTCCTCGGCCAAGTTCGGTCCCGGCATCAGCGCAGCCAGCCTGCGGAAGACGCTATCCTGGTTTGCCGCGATCAATATCATCTGTCCATCCGCCGTCGGATACACGTTGGAAGGCGCAATGCCCGGCAGCGTGGGCCCTGTGCGTTCGCGCACGTAGCCAGACTGCTGATATTCGGTGATCAGGCTTTCCATCATCGCCAGAACCGCTTCGTAGATGGCGCTGTCCACCATCTGGCCGCGTCCCGTCCGTGTGCGCGCATGGAGCGCCATCGTGGCACCAAGGGCTGCATACGTGGCCGCCAACGTATCGCCTATGGAAATGCCCACGCGGCTGGGCGGCGCCTCCGGCGTGCCGACCACGTGGCGCAGCCCGCCCATCGCCTCACCGATCGCACCGAATCCGGCACGCCCGGCATAGGGTCCGGTCTGCCCGAAGCCGCTTACCCGCACCATGATCAGGCCTTCATGGCCAGCCGACAACGCTGCGTAATCCAGCCCCCATTTCTCCATCGTGCCTGGACGGAAATTCTCAATGACGATATCAGCGGTGGCGATAAGCTGCCGCGCAAGGTCCTGCCCTGCGGGCTTACGCAGATCGATGGTCACCGATTTTTTGTTGCGTCCAACAATCGGAAACCACAGCGCCTTGCCGCCCGCCCGCTCCCGCCCCCAGTCACGTAGCGGATCGCCGATACCAGGCGGTTCCACCTTGATCACCTCGGCGCCAAAATCGGCCAGCAATTGGCCACAGAAAGGGCCCGCGAGGAGCTGCCCCAGCTCGATCACGCGGATGCCCTGCAACGGACCAAAACCACTTTGGGATGTCATGATTGCTCCGTTTGACCCGTTTTTGTATACAATATAGTTTCATAAAGGCAAGGCAAGATATCTTGCGTCGCACCAGCTTGGTTATAATTCCGAGACTGAGAGATAGAAATCGATCTTGTCCGATCGGTTAGGGCAGCCCGACTGTCTCTTCATTCTAGTTCGATTGGATGCAATATGGCGCTTGCCCCTGAGATAGACATCGTCGAAGTTTCTCCCCGTGACGGCCTGCAAAATGAACGCACGGTCGTCGCCACGTCCGATAAGATCGCACTCGTGGAGCGCGCGCTTGCCGCCGGCCTGCGGCGCGTCGAGGTGACAAGCTTCGTCAATCCAGCCCGCGTGCCGCAAATGGCCGATGCCGAAGCCGTGCTGGCAGGATTGGCCGGCCTTCCGGGCCTATGCCGAATTGGGCTTGTGCTCAACCGTCGCGGTCTGGAACGCGCGCTGCGTGCCGGCGTCGACGAGATCAACGTCGTTGTCGTTGCATCAGAGACGTTCAGTCAGCGCAACCAGGGTGCGGGAATCGCCGATACACTCGCCGCCTTCAGCGACATCGCTGCCACAGCACGCGCCGAGGGCACACCCGTCAGCGCCGTCATCGGCGCCGCTTTCGGCTGTCCCTTCGAAGGGGAAGTGCCTGTCGCCCGCGTGCGAGATCTGGCGGCTCAAATTGCCGCCCACGCGCCCGACGAGATAGCGCTGGCCGACACGATCGGCGTGGCTTCGCCAGCCGACGTGACCGCGCGTTTTGCCGCGGCCGCCGAAGCCGCCCCCGGCATCCGCCTGCGCGCGCACTTCCACAATACCCGCAACACCGGAATCGCCAACGCCTATGCCGCCTTGCAATGCGGCGTCAGCGTTCTGGACGCAAGCATCGGCGGCCTCGGCGGCTGTCCGTTCGCCCCAGCCGCGACGGGGAATATTCCGACGGAGGACCTATGCTACATGCTCAAGCGCATGGGCCTGGCCCCGGATATCAACCTCGATGCCCTCGTCAATACCGCCACCTGGATGCAGGGGGTCGTGGGACATCCGATTTCTGCCATGCTCGGACGCGCCGGCATGTTTCCGGCGCAAGACAACAGAAACCGCGGATAAGCCCGCGGCCGTGATCGGCTACGGTGCCTCGCCAAGGATCGCGCGCCTGGCCGCGAACAGATGGCTACGCATCACAGCGCTCGCCCACGCCGGATCGCGTGCCCGAAAGGCCGCGACAAGCTCAAGATGATGGCGCGCGCTGCGCAACATGTCCTCCTTCGAATAGACGCGGAGGGTACGCATGACCAATGGAAGCTCTGTGACACCGGCAATCATGGCGCCCAGGCGCGCATTGCCTGTCGCGCGGACGATCGTCAGGTGGATTTCGCTGTTAGCTTTGGCAATGCCGGCGGCATTCAAGTTCGGCCGGTCCAGCGCCAGGACATGGGTGATCTCCGCAAGCTCGGCGATGCGATCGATGTCGACGTCGCTAAGCAGGGGAGTCGCCAGTTCGCACGCGTAACTTTCTAGCAAAGCTCGTAGGGCGAACATCTGGGCAAGGTCGGCGACCGTGAAACCGGTGACATACGCGCCCTGGTTCGGCACAACACGCACCAGGCCCTCTGCATCAAGGCGCCTCAGGGCCTCGCGAACCGGGGTACGGCTGACCCCGATGGCGGCGGCTAGGGTCTCGCCCGTGAGATGCTGGCCGCTGGCATAGGTGCCTGCCAGAATACCCTTGCGGATGAGGCGATAGGCATTTTCAACCGAGTCCTGTGCTCTCGGCCGCTTCGGCTCCGACGCGCTCATGAACGCGCGCGCTGGGACGAGCGGCCCTGCTTTGCATCGACCCCGGGTGCCGCCAATGGCGATAAGGCAGCGGCCCCTACAAGCCGGTAGCTGCAAGCGGTGTCCGGAAGATGCATGCGATGCGACGTATTACCCAAGGTCTGAGATCAGTCCGCTTCGCGCTGCCGGGGGCACGCCGGTCTGGCGGATGCCGGCACCGGCGCCGCATCGGCCGTCCAAATCCGAAGCACTATCCTGGGTCCCGAAAGTAGCAAGGCATATTCACCATTTTAAAGCTCATCCAGCGTCTAGTTGATGGCCGACGCAGAGCACAACGCAACCCCCGGCGGTCTGCCCCGCAGCAGGTGCGCCCTCGTCCGCCCAGGCCAGGAAACCATCCTCGCGCAGTACCACGCCGCGTCTGTCGCCATTTTGGGCGCCGGTCGGGCTGAAATCCAGTGCAAGGTCGCCCGACACCACGAATACCCAGTTGGCCGGCTCGCGACGCGACGAGAGACCGCCGAGACGGCCCTCCCAGCGCGGCGGAATGGCGACCAGGCTCACCGCCTGCAAGCCGTTGGCAGCGCCGGCCAGTTGCTTAATCTGCCACTCCGGTTGCGTGCCATGCGCCATCCAAACCATGTCTTCCGCGTAGCACCAGACAGGCTGGTCAAAAGGCAAATCGGGTGCCGCTCCATCAAAGCCAACCTCGAAAGTCTCCGTTGCCGCCGCCGGCTCAGTCAGGTCGGTCCCGGCGCCGTCCGTCCATTGCAGGATCTTCCACCCGGTTTCCGGCACCTCGCCAGGCGATATCCCGTGTAGAGTCAGCGGCGGGTTTTCGAGATAATGGTGGCGCCGCAAGCGGGTCAGCTTGCCCGGCGCTCCCGGCGTTTCCCAATGCCAAACAGGGAAATCCCCGCCAAGCACGTAATGGCGTTCACGCACCGTGCGGTGATAATGCCGATGCGGCCCGTATGCCAGCAGATGCTGGATAGGCATGGTGAATCCGGGCGGCCCGTAGACGATCTGTATTGCCCCTCCCGCCCCGCCGTAGGACAGAAGCATCTGGAAATAGGCGCCTGGATTGCTTGGCACTGGCGCCAGCCTCATCGCGGCTGTGTCGACCACGATCGGAAACTCAACCATCCGCCCCTCTTCTACACAGGACAAGTCCTTGGCCCTCCTGCCGGAACCTCAATGCAGGAGGCGTGCCCGGAGTCTACCTCGGAAAATTCCGGCATGGGCGGGAGCGGATGTGCTCCTGGATATTCGCCCGGCCGGGCCCCAGGGTGCTTCAATAGCGGACGGACAGGCTGCCGAGGATCATGCGCGGCGGGCCGAAGAACTGCTCGGTTCCGGGGGACGTGCCGTAAAAATACACTGTATTGCCAAGATTCTTTCCACTCAGTGCCACCCGGTAACGGCCATTTGCGAAATCGGCGCCAATCTGAGCATTGACCAGGCTATAGGATCTCTGGGTCACCGAGCGCAGGATATTGGACGGCACCGGCGGCGAGTCGGTGGTAAAGGAACTTGTAAAGGTCACGCCTGCGTCGACAAACAACGTGATGCTGTCGGTGAGCGGCTGGCGGTAGTCACCGCCAACGGCGAACTTGAATTTCGGCGCGTATTGCAGCGTGCTTCCGAAGCCTGGTCCTTTGAGGATGTCGGCGTCCAGGTAGCTCGCGTTGCCGAACAAGGTCAGGCCGTCCACGGGCTTGGCTTCGGTCTCGAGTTCCACGCCTTTCAGATCGACATCGTTGGATAAAACCGGGTAGGGCGAGACCGACGATTCGGTCTGCAGGTTGCTATAATGCGTGTAGAAGCCGTCCACGTTCACGCGCCAATGGTGATCGAAGAGTTCGTTCTTCAATCCCAGTTCCACGTTGTTCGCCGTTTCGTTGTTAAGGTGCGTCAACACTGATCCGGTCGCGATCTGCGCCGGGCCAGGATATGTCTCGCCGAAGCTTCCGGGCCGGTAGCCGGTCGAGTAGGTGAGATAAGCGAGCGAGTCCGGTGCCACGGCGTAATCCAAGCCCACCTTGTATGTCAGCGCCGAGGTCGAGAATGACCCCGCGCCGTCGAACAACTTCGTGGTCGCCGGCACGCTGAAGATGCTCCGCGCGATCGTCTTGGTGTCCTCGCTCAGGCGCAGGCCGACTTCAAGGTGCAGTTTGTCCAGCAGCTTGTAGGTCGCATCTCCATAGACAGCGTAGCTGTTGGAAACCTGGTGATCGCTGTTGAGCCAGAAGTTGATGAAATTGTCGCTGTGGCGAATATTCTCGTCATAGTAGAACAGGCCGGCCACCCAGGTCAGGCGCTGGTTCTGGTTCGACAACAACTGCAGCTCTTCGGACGCCTGATGCTGGTTCTTGTGATCCGGTAGCAGCGAGCCCGCTCCAGGCAATCCGGTGAAATCGACGGCGTCGTAATCGCGCAGGATGCGATAGGACGTGATGGACTTCAACGTGGCCCAGTCCATGTCATGCGAAACCCGCAGGCTTGTGCCATAGTTTTCCACGAAGCCGTCATTGGCACCGTTCTGCCCAGCCTTGTAGGGCGATCCGAGACCGTACGCGCAGGACGTGCCGGCAGAATTACAACTGATCGGGGTGCCTTGCGTGGAACCCGAACGGTTGTCGGTCGCATCGAAGGTGAGGTCGATCCGCCAGTCGGGGCTTGGCTCCCACAGCAGTGCGCCACGCCCAGTCAGCGTGCGTTGCCCATCGCTGGCACTCACCCGCCTCCCGCTCTGGTCGTAGAGATCTATGTAGCCGTCTTGGTTGAGCGAAGCGAAGTCAAATTTAAACGCCAGTTTGTCTTGCACCAGCGGCGTGCTGCCGAACACATTGACGTCCGCCCGGCCATAGCTACCGAAGGTTGCAGTGGCACCGGCGTGCGGCGCGGCGAGATCGGGATCCTGCGTGATGTATTTCACGGCGCCGACGGTCGAGTTGCGGCCATACAGTGTGCCTTGCGGCCCTCGCAGAACCTCGATGCGTTGAATATCGAGGATGTCGAGCAGTGCGCCCTGGGTACGGCCGATATAGACGTCATCTATATAGGTGCCGATTGGGCTTTCCAGGTTGAAGGCAAGCGCGCTCTGCCCAATGCCGCGCATGAAGATCTGCACTGCGCCGGTGCCGGCGCCGGTTGCGGTGATCGAGGTATTTGGAACGTAGCCGGACAGATCGGCGGTGGTCCGGGCACCGATCCGTGCCAAATCCTTGCGGTCAAACGCCGTCACCGTAACCGGAACTTTCTGTAGACGTTCCTGCACACGGCGCGCGGTGACAACAACCTGCTCCAGTCCGGAGTTGCGTGGTGCCGTGGCGCGCGGCGATTCCGCCGTCTGGGCGAAGAGCAGGGCCGGGGCAGTCAAGACGACGGCACCTACCAACAGGCCTGAGTGCAAACCCTTCGTCATTGCCACTTCACCTCGTTCTAACGCCATGAATTCCGTTTTGACGCGACTGCACTGCACTGCAACATGCCGCCGCTGCCAATCGAATTGTATCCATTCTGCAAAAAAGCTCCTGTGTGTCAATCAAATTACGCTGGCGTTTAGAAATCGTACGCCACAAACTCGCAGCATATTCCATCGTCTAACCCGACCGTTTTCGGGCAGGGCCTGGGCATAGGTGCCGGGCGCCTTTGATTTAACTTGCAAGCCGGGTTTGATTGGATACAATCGAACGATAGGCTGTCGCGAGAGCGGGCGTTCGGCGCCGTCGGAGGAGATTTTCATGCAGACCCGGATACTCACTCCGATCCGTGCGACTGCGGCCAACTTGGCCGACTATGGAGCTCTGATCGACATCCCCGCGCACTCCGAGGCGCTACCCGTGGCGTTCTACGAGGGCAGCGTGAGGGTTTTCACCCCCGTGAACTTCATCTCCGACGAGGATACGCAGCTCACTCTGGCCTCGGTCGACGCGCGGCCGTTCCGGGTTCAGTGGTTGGAGCGTCACTTCAAGCACACCCAGACCTTCATTCCCTTGTCTGGCCGACCTTTCGTCATGGTCCTGGCGAAGCCGACCGAGACCGAAATGCCGGATCTCGACGATGCCAAGGCCTTCCTGTTCGACGGGTCTGCCGGCTTCATGCTGCATATCGGCACCTGGCACGAGTTCCCCTTCGCTCTGGCAAACGACACACGGGTCGTTGTCATATTGCGCAAGGAGGCCACCAACGCGCTCATGAAGGACGTCGTCGTTAAGGGCGAAGGCCACAGCGGGGATCTCGACAAGAAAGACATCCAGGTGAGGCTCGGCATCGAGCTTCGGGTCGATCTGTAGACTGTGGACGCGCCAGTCGCAGCGGCCGGCGGCCTCGGTCTCGGCGGCATCCTCGGCAAGCGCAAACTGGTGCTGCTGACATGTGTAGGCGTTTGGGCGCTGTCGAACCTGGACCAGGGCCTGTTTGGTTACGCGATTCCGGGGATCCTCGCTGAATTCCACCTTCGATTGCAGGCGATCGGCCTGATCCTCACGCTATCATTTGTGGCTGGCGCGGCCATGGTGGTCCTCGGCGGCATGGCGGCGGACCGGTTCGGCAAGGAGATCACGCTCGGCATATTGCTTGGGCTGTCCGCACTGATGGTGGGTTTGCAGGGTTTTGCCGGCAATCTCGCCTGGCTCACCCTGCTGCGGGCGCTCGGCTTTGGCTTCAGCGCCGGCCTCGCGCCGATCACCAACGCGCTCGTTGCCGAAAACGCCTATGCGCAAACGCGCGGCCTGGCCATGGGGCTGCTGCAATGCGGCTTTCCCTTGGGCTGGCTGCTCGCCTCGCTGTTTGCCGCCCCTTTGCTGGAGCGGCACGGCTGGCGCTCCATCTGCCTTGTCGCACTGGCGGTGGTGCCGCTGGCTGCCGCCGTGCCTGCTCTGCTCGACGTTCGGCCCGGACGCAAGTCCCTGCGCCAGCAGGTCCCTGCCGCGCCACGCCCGCAGCGTCCACTGCTTGCCGCACTCTTCGCGCCCGGCCTGCGCGGCACAAGCCTGGCCACCATGGCGATCTTTTTCCTGTTCGGGGGCGCCTATGCCGGCTCGGCCTTCTTTTTCCCGCTGTTCTTCGTCCAGGCACGGCATTACTCGGAGTCCGGCGCTGCCGCGCTGGTGGGCATTTCGAACGGCATTGCGGTCTTCGGCTATATGGGCGCCGCCCTGTTCGGCGAGTTCCTGATCACCCGGCGCACCGTCTTCGTGCTTTGGTGCCTGGGCGGCGCTGCGGCTCTCACCGGCCTGCTTTGGCTGTCCGCTGGCCGCACCCAGGATGTGCTTTGGTATGGCGTTACGGCCGCGCTGTTCTTCGGGTCGCAGGCCGTGGTCATTGTCCTTGTATCGGAACTGTTTCCTGCCGCCGTGCGCACCACCGGGATGGCGGTGTGCGCGTCCGCGCCGGTCAATCTCGGCTTCGCCATCTTTCCGCTGATCGTGCCCACGGTGGTCGGCGCGGCCGGCTGGCGGCTCGGCATGTCGCTCGCCATCGTGCCGCCGCTGATCGGGGCTGGGCTGTGCGGCCTGCTGCTGCAGAATAGGCGCTCAGGCCTGGCGATCGACTGACTCATGCGACAGACGCCAAGACGGAAAATGCTTGCCGGCCATCAATCGGCATCCACGTACACCATCCAGGAGAGCAAATCGTCATGGGCAGGCCTTACAAGGAATTCGTGTTCACGCAGAACATCGATTGGAGCTTTGAAAACGCGCTGCCCGGCAGGCAGGGCGCGCAGACCAAGCTGCTCAGCCGCGATGACGACACCGGTGAAATGAGCGTGATCCTGCGGGTGCCCGCCGGCTGGCGCTACGAAGGGACCAGCGGTTTCCAGGAAGAAGTCTACGTGCTCGACGGATGCCTGCAGATCAACAACACGCGCCTCGCACGCGACGGGTATTTCCGCGTGCCCTCCGCGCCGGCCGCGTCGTGGGCCGCCGACAGCGGCGCCACCGCATTGGTTTTCCTGAACGCTGCAACAGCGGCGGATGATGACGTGCTTTATGCCATCGACACGACGCAGATGGCATGGGACCGGTCGGGCGTTCCGCCCGAGCTGGAATTTATGGGCATTGCCCGCAAGGCACTGTTCGCTGATCGCGATTCAGGCCGGCACCGTACTTGGCTGCTCGCGACCCTGCCGCAGATTGCACCGGCCGGCCCCGCTTTAGCGGTGGAAACCCATAGCTGCGACGAGGAGGTTTTCATGCTGGGTGGAGATATCACCGGGCCGCATGGCGCGATGACGGCAGGCGCGTATTTCTGGCGCCCGCGCGACACAGATCACGGACCGTTCGGATCAAGGAGCGGCGGGCTGGCCCTTTCGCGTTTTCGCAATGGGGACCAGAATACGATCTTTCACGAGCGCACACGGCCATTCGGTTTCGATGCGCCCTACCGGCCGATAGTGCCCGCAGCCTTCCACGCGGAAAGCGCATCCGTGCCGGAGGCAGGGCCCAGATATTGATGATGGACGTTTGCCAGTCGTGCAGAACGTCGTTCACCGGAATGATCATCGTGGATCATTGCTGCAATACTTGGCATCCCGTTCGAGACAACTCTCGGGCATGCCGATGCCGCCCGCGCGACGACCCGCCCAGAGCCTGATGCACCCTAACTGAAAAGAGCTTTCCGGATGGCTTATCGCCTTGGTGTGGACGTGGGTGGCACCTTCACCGACCTTCTCTTGTTCGACGAAGACAGCGGGCGTTTCTGGCGCCACAAGACGCCGTCCACCCCGGCCGACAGTTCCGAAGGGGTGATGACCGGCGTCGCGGCTGTCTGTGGCACTGCCGGTATCACGCCAGCCGATGTCGATGTGTTCCTGCATGGCACGACGGTGGCCACCAACGCGGTGCTGGAAGGCAAAGGCGCACGCGTTGGATTGCTGACCTCCGAAGGGTATCGCCAGGTCCTCCAGATCGCCCGTTCCCTGGTGCCGGGCGGGCTGGCCGCCTGGATCGTTTGGCCGAAACCCGAGCCGCTGGCCAAGCTCGAGGACACCTTCGAGGTCATCGGACGAATCGGGGCAGATGGAAGCGAAATCCGACCGCTGGACGAAGCCAGCGCGCTCCGTGCCCTTGAATCGCTGCGCACGCGCGGCGTGGAGGCGGTGACCATCGCCCTCATGAACGCCTATGCCAACGGCGCGCACGAACGGCGCGTGGGCGAACTGGCGCGCGAGATATTCCCGGGCGTGCCCGTCTCGCTCAGCCATCAGGTTTTGCCCGAAATGCAGGAATATGAACGCACGCTGACGACGGTTGCAAACGCCGCCATGCGGCCCGTCGTCGGCCATTACGTCCGCAATCTCCGCGGCCGGCTGCGCGACCTTCAGATGCAAGGCAACATCGCTTTGCTGCGCTCGGACGGCGGGCTGATGGCCTCAGAGACGGCCGAGGAGCACCCGGTCAGCCTGCTGATGTCCGGGCCGGCTGGCGGCGTCGCGGGCGCCGTGTGGGTGGCCCGCCAGGCCGGCCTGCGCAATATCCTTACGCTTGATGTCGGCGGCACCTCGACCGACGTGGCCCTGATCGAGAACTACGAAGCGCGGCGCGCGCGTACGACCGAAGTCGGCGATCTGTCCGTGCGCGCATCCTCACTCGACGTGAAGACAGTCGGCGCAGGCGGCGGCTCCATCGCCCATGTGCCATCGTTGACTGGGGCGCTGCGCGTGGGGCCCGAGTCGGCCGGCGCGCGGCCAGGCCCCGCCGCTTACGGAAGGGGCGGCCAACGGGCCACGGTGACCGACGCCAATGTGGTGCTTGGCTACCTGCCGGAAAATCTCCTTGGTGGCACCTTTCGCCTAGACCGCCCGGCAGCCGAGGCGGCGGTGCAGTCAATCGCCGATGCTCTGCATATCGACCTTTACGAAGCCGCCCGCGGCATCATCGACATCGTCAACGAAAACATGTTCGGCGCGTTGCGGATGATATCCGTGCAGCAGGGCTACGACCCGCGCGACTTCGCCCTGATGGGGTTCGGGGGCGCCGGCCCGCTGCATGTCAACGCGGTGGCCAGGTTGATGGGCTCCTGGCCGGCTGTCTCCCCGGTGTCGCCTGGCGTCTTATGCGCCCTCGGCGACGCCACCACGCCGATGCGCACCGAAACCGCCCGCTCGCTCTCACGTCGCCGCAGCCAGGTCGGCAGTTCTGATGTGCTTGCCTTGCTGCTCGAGATGCAAGACCAGACCACGCGATCGCTTTCCGCCGACGGAGTGCCGCCAGACACTATCAGTTCGTATTTCGAAATCGACGTGCGCTATGCGGGTCAGGCGTTCGAAGTGCCGATGCCGGTCAGTCTGGAGCGCTTCGCCGAAGGCGGTCTCGACCGTCTCGCCGACGCCTTCGACAAGGAGCATCGGCGCCTGTTCACCTTCACGATGCAAGCCGAGCACGAGTTCGTCAATCTACGTGTCATAGCCGTGGGCAAGGTTGCCGACATACCCGCCGAGCCGATCGAACAGGGCAACGGCAACCCTGCCGCGGCGTGGCTGCGCGACCATGAGATCTGGGTTGATGGCGGACACCGCACAGGCGCCATTTACGATCGCGACAAGCTGCGCGCGGGCGATCGGATTGAAGGACCGGCAATCGTCCTGGAGATGGACTCCACCACTTTGGTCCTTCCGGGCTGTGCCGCCGTGGTGGATCGTTTCGGTAACATCCTGATCAACCCCGTTTGACGGAAGCCAAAATGCCCGCACGCATCATCCAGGACAACAGCGATTTCGAGCCCTGTAAAGTTGATCCGGTCACGCTGGACATCATCGAGAACGCGCTGCGCAACGCGCGCGTAGAGATGGATGCCACACTGTTCCGCACGGCACTGTCTCCCGGGATTCGTGAACAGGGCGACGCTTTTCCCCTGATCGCGGAACGGCGTGGCCGCATGGTGGTCGGCCAGTTCGGGTCGTTCATCGACGGCTTCATTCGTAATTACGACGGCGATATCGAGGATGGCGACGTCATTCTGGTGAACGATCCTTACTCCGTCGAAGGCGCGATCAGCCACAACAACGACGTGCTGGCGATCGCACCAATTTTTCGCTCCGGCCGCTTAATTGCCTGGTCGGCCATGTTCGGCCACATGACCGATGTCGGCGGCCGGGTCCCAGGCAGCCTGCCCACCGATGCGGGATCGATCTTCGAGGAAGGCCTGCGGCTGCCGCCTGTGAAGCTGTATCGCCGCGGGGCGTTGCAGGAGGATATCGTCAAGATCGCCGCCCACCAGTCCCGTATGCCGGAATGGTTCAAGGCCGACCTGCACGCCATCGTCGCCGCGTGCCGGGTTGGTGGCCGCCGAGTCGTCGAGCTGTGCAGCCGTTTCTCCGACGACATGGTGGTAGCCGCTATGCAGGAGTTGTTGGACCGCAACCGCCGCGCCATGGCGCATTTGATCGGCACCGCCATCGGCGAGACACCCGTCAGTTTCGAAGATTACGTCTGCGACGATGGTCGCGGCGTCGGTCCGTTCAAGATCAAGTGCACGATGTGGCGCGAAGGCGAGCGCGTGGTGCTGGATTTCGCCGGCACGGACCCGCAATCCTCCTCCTCGATCAACTTCTACCTCAACGAGAACATGTTCAAGATGTTCTTCGGCATCTACATGGTGATGGTATTCGATCCGCAGATCATGTTCAATGACGGGTTCTACGATCTTGTGGATGTGCGGATTCCGGACGGCAGCCTGCTCCGGCCACGCTTCCCCGCCGCGCTCTCCTGCCGCACCCATGCGCTGGGCCGCATCTTCGATGTGCTCGGCGCGCTGCTGGGGCAGAAGACCCCGGAGTTCTTGTGCGCGGCGGGATTTTCCTCCAGTCCGCACCTGATGTTTTCCGGCTATGACGCGGCGGGGAAATGGTTCCAGCTGTTCCAGATCGGGTTCGGCGGCATTCCGGGCCGGCCCTTCGGGGACGGCGCGGATGGGCATTCGCTGTGGCCCGGCTTCACCAACGTGCCGAACGAATTCCTGGAACGCTACTTCCCGATGGTGATCGAGCGCTACGAAAGCGTGGCCGATAGCGGCGGCGCGGGGAAGTTCCGTGGGGGCAACGGCATCCACATGACGTATCGCTTCACGCGGCCGGGGAAGATCGCGATCCACGACGACCGCTGGTTCGTGCCGCCCTGGGGAGTGAACGGCGGTAAGCCGGGAAAGCGGTCCTCGAAGCAATTGGTGACCGCTGACGGCGCTTCACGCGTGTTGCCCTCCAAATGCGACGACATTGAGGTTGCCGAAGGCGACGTATTGCATTTCGTCACCTGGGGCGGCGGTGGATGGGGCAACCCGCTGGAGCGTGAGGCAGGTCTGGTCGCACTCGAGGTGCAGCGCGGCTTGGTCACCGCGCCGGGCGCGCGCACCTATGGCGTCGTATGCACCGCAGATGGCGTGCTTGACGAGGTTGCCACCGAGCACATGCGCGCGGAACTCAGAAAGGGCATGAGCAGCGTGCCTGTCTTTGACCGCGGGCCCGCCATTGAAGAGCTTCGCAGAAATTGCTTCCGTGAGACAGGACTGCCCGCGCCGCAGCCCCCGGCTTGATCGCGGGCAACAGAGGGCGATCTGGGCGTCTTTTTTTGAATGATTGATGCTATTCAGCCATTCAAACAGGGAGCAGACGCGGCACGTATGTCCGTTTAAAAAAAGAGCCAAAAAAACATCCGCATCCTTGTTATGCGTTTGCGGAGCCACGACAGAGACGTAAAGGTTTTTTGCCTCTTTCTTCAGAGAGGTCGTGCTGTCCAGGTAGGTCTGGCAGCTCCGTTTTGTCGCAATCGGACGGAAGCTTGAAGCTGAACCAGACGGTCAGGACTGACTGCGTCAGCCGATCCGGGTCCAGCCAGCATTATAGCCGCCGTCAGACCTGGGCACTCAGCGTTAGACTTTCGTCCCTAGTGACCGAAAACGCCGGCTGATCGAGGTCGACATCGTCGATTGCAGACTGCGCAGCCTGCCCCGCCAGCTCAAGGCCGCGCGCTCCCCCAAGGTTGCGGGCCATCCGGGCGTTCGACAGGCCGGGAACGCCGTCAGACCAAAAGCCACTTTAATAATGTATCTTTCTCGTTGACGCCGTATCTTCCTGCGGATAAGTCTTCGCCCGCGAAGGCGGTGAAATCCTGCCTTCGGGACGGAGTTTGCGGACCGAACGGATCCGCGTTGGCAAGGGAGTGGATCGTGCCGGACAGCATCATCAGGACGGGTTCCACTGAAACGCCGGCCGATTGTCTCGCGGCGGCGCGCGCCATGCGCCAGGTTCTGGCGTCGCGCGAGGCGGCCACGATCGCGGCGCGTAAGATTAGCAGGGAAACGATCGCGGATTTTCATTCGGCCGGCTTCTTCCGCCTGGTGCAGCCTGCCCGCTGGGGTGGCATGGACGCGGACTGGGACGTGGTGACCGGTGTCATCACCGAACTCGCACAGGGCTGCGCGTCAAGCGCCTGGGTCTACAGCGTCGTGGTGCTGCATCACCTGTATCTCTCGGTGTGGCCGGACGACGTTCAGGATACGGTGTGGGGTGGGAATCGAGAGACGCTGATGAGCAGCGGACTGGCACCGCGGCCTGCCAAGAAAGTCGCAGGCGGCTATGTGGTCGATGGCGACTGGGCATGGTCCAGCGGCTGCGATCACGCGGAATACGCCATGGTTGGTGGTGCGCTGGAGGGTGCGCCGCCGGTGATGTTTCTGATCCCGATGGAAAAGATCCAGATCGTGGATGATTGGCATACGTTCGGCATGCGCGGCACCGGCAGCAAGACGCTGCGGCTGAATCAAGTGTTCGTGCCGGAGCACTGGACGGTCATGTATTCGCAGTTGATGGGTCCAACACGGCCCGGCAACCCGCTTGATCCAAAAAGTTTTTGGGACCGGGCGCCAAACCTGCTGATGAGCGGGTATTGCTTCTCCAGCGTTGTGCTTGGCCTGGCGCTGAAAGCACTCAGGCTTGCGTCAGACGATCTGCGCACCAAGGTGTCGCGCGGGATCGCATTGCGCGACAGCCCGACGCAGCAAATGCGGATGGGCGAGGCACTGGCATGCATTGAATCCGCGAAATTTTACCTGACCCAAACGGCGCGTGCGCATACTGTCCGGGTGCGCGCGGGCGAACAATACGCAGCACGCGAGATCTGGGAATCAGCCGCGCAAATTGCCTGGCATGTGCGCAAGATGCGCGATGCGGCACTCATTCTGGCGGACACCAGCAGCCAGTGGATCTATGATCGGGATCCTTTGCAGCAAGTGCTGCGCGACATCATGACGGGCGCAACGCACCGCAGCGCAAGCCTGGACGCAATGTTCATGCCGACGGGCAGGACGCTCATCGCCGACGGAGCGATCTCCTGAGAGCAGAAGCGCGGAACCTTCACGTCTGACCTGCTAGCCGGACCGAATGGCGCCTCGCCGACATCGCGCAGGATTGGGTGTTCTGCTGTCAGGCGATTGTGCCAAGGCACCCGATCCGTCTATGGCTTCTTCGGGACGGCACTGGTGGTGCCTGCGAGGTGTGTTCCATCTCGCGTCAAGCTGACACGCGCGCACCCATAGCCACATCGATGGCCCCAACCGCGCACGGAATATATCATTTGACCTGCACAACCGTCACAGTCGTGTGACGTGTGTCATGCGTGCAAATAACTCCAAAGTCTGAGTAGACCGAGTCGATTCCGCTTTGCAATCATCATACCAATTGCTTGGTGAACGGATCCACGCTGAGCCAAATCTTTGCAGCAGCTCCGAAAACGCTGATCAGCCGGCACCGTCAGGGGGTGATGATGCGCGCATCCTCATCCGGTGTAATGCGCAACGCGATTGGGCGCCATGCAAGAATGGCCGCGCCGGACGCAAGTGTTCCGATTGATGCCGCGATTGCCACCGCAAGTCCGAGTGCAGAGATGGAACCATGCGCGATGATGGCACCCGCAGTAGGCCCAATCGCGAGGCCCACCAGCTGGGATGCCTGCGCCGCCGCGGCGGCGGTTCCCGTCGTCTCCAACTGTCCTACGCCCGCGAAGATGGTTGGAAACCCTATATACAAAGACAGAATGAAACCGCAGATCCCCACCGTCAGCATGACGAAGGTGGTAGCATCCCAGGCCAATATCAATCCGAACGCGAGAGCACCGACCGCGGCTGCTGCGACCAGCGCGCGTGCGGCGACGCGCCCGGCAAGCGCGGTCGCCAGAAGCGCACCGATGGCGGCCGACGGTGCGGAAATCGCCAGCACGAGACCCACCTGGGCGAAATTTAGCCCAGCATGCGCGCCGAACCCCTGCGCGTTGGTGACAAGGCCAACGAAGGCGCAATAGATCAAGGCGATGCCAGAGCAGGCAAGCCCCAGGCGCATGATCGGTATCGGTGGTGCGCCAGCCTCGCGGCGGCGGCGCATACCTTGCTGGCGCAAACTCTGCCAAGGCCGGCTGACGGCGACAACAAGGATTGCCAGCAGGGCGCCTGGCGCGATGACGGCATAGACGCCTGCTACGCCGAAATGACCAACCATTTTTGCCGATAGGCCGAACAGCACGGTATTAGCCAGGATCTGGCCTAGCTGCAGGCCGCCGAATGCGCGGGCCGGACGCCGCGTCCGGCTGGTCAGCATGCCGACCGTGGCGATGCAGAGGCCGGAACACGCGCCATCGAGGACGCGCAGGGCAATAAAGCCCGTAAATCCCAATTCGACGATGGCGCTGATCAGGCAGGCGAGCAGGATGCCAGACATGCCGGCAAGCAGCGGCCCGCGTGGCGGGAACCGGCTGAGATAGGGCGCAAGGAACTGCGCGGTGACGGCCGATACGGCAAACTGCATCGTCGCGACCATACCGATCGCCACGCCGCTGACATGGTAGTGGCTCGCGGCGGCCGGTATCCAGATCGGCCCCGACTCAAGCGGCATGAAGCCGCTGATCCAGGCGGCCAGGAGGGCCGGATTGAACGTAACGGCAGGACAGTCCTGCCCTAAACGTAAGGGTCCATGCACACCGTCTCTCCCCAGACTATATTATTCATATGCCGGGAGAGTGCGTTCTCTCCTCGATCTTTTTGCGGACGACGATCCGGCAACCGTGGCGTGTCCGTGGCAACTTGTCCAGTCAGGCGCTGGCCTTCAGGAAGTCCACGCTCAGTTGGTTGAATTGCTCCGGCTCTTCAAAATGCGGCCAGTGGTTCACGCCGGGCATTTCCACCAGCTGCATGTTGGGCAGCAGCTTCTGCAGCGCGTAGGCGGTGTCGAGCCAGACATTCTTGTCGTCCACGGAGGCGATCACCAGCGCGGGCGCGGTGATCTTACGCCATGCATCCTCGGGAATATTGTTGCGCTCACGCACCTCCGGTTTCTGCAGCACCATGACGTGGGCCATAGCTTCCTTGGCTCCCGGCGCGCTGTAGGTTTTCTGGCGGATCGCCACCATGTCGCCGGTGATCTTGGACGGGTCGCGTATCAGCTTGCCAAGCACGCCGCGCACCACCTCAAGCGTGGGATTCTCCACAGCGTTGGTTCGTTCAGTCTGTGCCCGGCCCTGGGTGCGAACGTTGTTCAACAGGCCGGGGGTCGAGAGCAGGATCAGTTTCTCCACGCGCTGCGGATACTGCACTGCGAAGCTGCAGGCGATCCAGGCGCCCAGCGAGACTCCAATGAAGGAGGCGCGCTGGATATGCAGCGCGTCCATCAGGCGGCGCGTGTGCTCGACATAGGTCGGGATCTCGTAGTCGTGATCAGGTTTATCGGAAAATCCAGATCCGACCATATCGAAAGCAATGCACTGGAAATGCGCCGCATGCGCGGTAAGGTTGGCTGAGAATGTCTCCAGCGTGCCTGATGTGCCGTGCAGCATCATCACCGTGGGCGCATCCTTCGGGCCGGCACGCAAGTATCGCGTGCGCACGCCGGCTATGTCGATCCAGCCGTATTCGAACGCTGTTTCCAGCACGTCCGTCCATACGCTGCGATACGGCGCTTCGGTGATCATCATGTCGTTCATTGAATCTGGTCCCCGGAAAGAAATTTAGGAAGCGGTCTTCGGTAAACAAACGAACCACGACGCGTTTGGCCGTCCGCGCGTGAAGCCGGACTGGTGCGCCGCACCTCGGGACGTGTTTATTTCGACGCGAGCGCGGCGGTCGCGGACACGCCCATGCCGGTAAACCAGGTGCTGATCGGCTCGTAGGCAACACGCTGTACAGGCTTGCCCGCGGTGAACGCGGCTGCCACCCAACTGCGTATTTCCGCGGCGCCCGGTCCGGCCTCCAGCACCTCCTCATTGCTCATCGCGGCCACGCTGCGCCAATCCGCGCTGCCGAGCCGGCCGAGAAATGCTTCGTCCCATTCAGGTTTCACCAAACCGCGCGCGCGGGCCACAACCTTTTCCCAGGCTTCTGGCTGGTCCGGACCGATTCCGGGCGCCAGCAGCGGCGGCGGCGAGTGCGACAGGCCGCCGGAGGCGACGACAAGCACGCGCGCGCTGTCAGGCTGGGTGGCGCGCAGGAAGTCACCCACCGTTTGGCCGAGCAAAGCGGAGCGGCGCATCGGGCCGATCGGCGTGCCGATGCAATTGATCACGATCGGCAGAACTTTTACGCTATCGATACGGCCGAACAGCTGGCACATCGGCATGGCGAAAGCGTGGTCAATGCGCAGTTTTGTGGCGAGGGCGATGTCGATGTCGTGGTCTGCCAGATACCCGGCCAGGTCGCGCGCCAGATCCCGGGGCACGTCGTAGGCATCCGTTGTGGTCTTCCAGTCGCCAAAACCCTCGGCCGACTCAACAACGGTGAAGCATGGCTTGAGATCGGTGATGGCGCGCTGATGGTCCGGACCGAAGAACACCACCAGCGTGGGTGCGAACTTCGCAACCGCGTCCGCCACCTGGTCGCCGGCGGCACGAAAGGTATGGCCCTCTACTGGCACGCGGGTCATGCCGGGACTGTGCGATAGACACGCGACTTCGATCTGCATGGTCCACCCCGTGATTGTCCCTGGCCGACGTCCGGCATGTGTAGAGCGCGCGCCGAAAAACGTCAAGTCATGCGATACGCCGTATCGCAATCCCTTCAGCGTCAGGTCCGCAGCCGCGTTCCGGTCTTCGCTTGCAGGAAGTCGAAGCTCACGCCGGGGGCGAGTTCGCGCACCACCAGTTCCGGCAACACGTCGATCACTGCGAGTTCAGTGTAGATACGACGCACCACGCCGGAGGCCGTCAGTGGATAGGTGCAGCGGTCCAGCAGCCGCGGCGTGCCCTGCCGCGTGGTGTGCTCCATCAGCACCCAAACCTGCTTCGCACCGGCTGCCAGGTCCATGGCACCGCCCACAGCGGGCGGCTTGCTGGTATCGTCCGTCATCCAGTTTGCCAGGTCGCCGGTGGCTGACACCTGAAACGCGCCAAGCAGCGCCAGATCCAGGTGGCCGCCGCGCATCATCATGAACGCGTCGTTGTGATGGAAGATGGCTGCACCTGGCAGCAGGGTCACGGGCATCTTGCCGGCATTGATGAGGTCGGGATCTTCCTCGCCCGGCGCGGGGGCAGGTCCCACGCCGAGCAGGCCGTTCTCACTATGGAAAATGATCTCGCGGTCCGCCGGGCGATGTTCGGCGACCAGCGTCGGCAGGCCGATGCCAAGGTTGACGTAGGCGCCTTCGGGCAGGTCGCGCGCGGCGCGGCGTGCTATCAGATGGCGTATGGCGGTGTTCATTCCGCGCAGGCCCAAACGCGGTCAACGAAGATACCCGGTGTCACCACGTGTTCGGGATCGATATCGCCCAGGCCAACCACATGGCGCACCTGCGCGATCGTCAGATCCGCCGCCGGTGCCATCACGGGCCCGAAATTGCGCGCCGACGCGTGATAGGTAAGGTTGCCCCAGCGGTCCGCCCGTTCGGCCTGGATCAACGCCACGTCGCCGCGCAAAGGGTATTCCAGAACGTGGGTCCGGCCGTCGATCACCCGCGTCTCCCGGCCTTCGGTGAGCTTGGTGCCCACGCCGGTTCGCAAGTAGAATGCGCCGATCCCGGCGCCCCCAGCGCGGATGCGCTCGCTGAGCGTGCCCTGCGGCACCAGTTCAAGCTCCAGCAGGCCGGCGGCATATGCCTGGTCGAAGATCACCGAACCGGCCGAGCGGGGGAAGGAACATACCACCCGGCGTACCCTGCCAAGCTGCATCAAGCGGGCAATCCCGCGCGTGCCGACTCCGGCGTTGTTGCTGATGACAGTCAGGTTCCGCACGCCCGACTCCACCACGCCGTCCAGGAGCGCGAACGGCATCCCCGCCTCGCCGAAACCACCGACCAAAAGGGTGGCACCATCGCCTACTCCGGCGAGCGCATCGGCCAGGCTCAACACGGTCTTGTCGATCAATCAGCCACCTTGCCTTGCTGTGGCGCGATACGGCGTATCGCTACACTTGACGTTTTGCCGTGCATACGGGTAGAGACGGTCTCCTGTCCAGACGGCAAGCGCGCCCGCGCCGCCCGGCCACACCGACGGAGCCCCACGCATGCTGGCCGAGACCGACCTCCACGCCTTTGCCGAGGCGCTTTTGCATGCCGAGCGCGCGCATGCCTACATCCCTCCTCTGACCGGCACCCATCCGGGCACGACCATTGTCGACGCCTACGCCATCGCGCAAGCCGTGACTGACCTCAAATTGGCGTCCGGGCGGCTTGTGAAGGGGCACAAGATCGGTCTGACATCGCAGGCGATGCGGGAGGTGAGCGGCGCGAAGGAGCCTGATTACGGCACATTGTTCGACGACTGGTTCGTCCCCGAAGGCGCAGCCATTTCGTTCTCTGAACGCAACCGGCCGGCGGCGGAGGTCGAACTGGCATTCATACTGGGTCGTGAGTTACGCGGCCCGGGAATCAACGTGGCAGACGTCATCCGCGCCACCGAATACGTGCTGCCGGCCATCGAGATCGTGGATAGCCGCTACACCGGCCGCGGCCCGGGTCCCATCGTGGTGGATAGCATCGCGGACGCAGCCTGGTGCGGCCGCATCGTGCTGGGCGGCAACCCGCGCATGCTCAACCAGATCGATATCCGCGCCATTGGCTGCGCCCTGCTGCGCAACGATACAGTCGTGGAACAGGGCGTGTCGTCGGCGGTCATGGGCAATCCGCTGGCCGCGGTCGCCTGGCTTGCAAACAAGCTGTCGGAATTCGGCGTGGTGCTGCAGCCTGGCCATGTGATCATGTCGGGTTCGTTCACCAAGATCAGCCCGTTTGCCGCGGGGGACACGATCACAGGGCGTTTCGATGTCTTCGGTGACGTGGTGTTTTCGGTGACCGCATGACCGCGCCGGACCGTCTGCGCCGCGTGTGGGACGCGGGCGGCGTGGCATTGGGCGCCTGGATCTTCACCCGGCTCGATCCCGTGGCGGTTGAGGCGTTATCGCGCCAGGGCTACGACTACGTGTGCATCGATCTGCAGCATGGGCTGATGGATGTGTCCGACATGCTGGCCATGCTGCAGGCGCTTGCGCTGGGCGATGCCACGCCGCTGGTGCGGGTGCCAGCCAACGATGCCGCCATCATCGGCCGGGTCTTGGATGCGGGCGCGATCGGCGTGATTGTCCCGATGGTCAACAGTGGCGCGGAGGCAGCGCGCGCGGTCTCGGCCTGTCGCTATGCACCGGCCGGCACGCGCAGCTTCGGCCCGGTGCGGGCGGGCATCGCGAACGGCCCAGACTACGCCACGCAGGCCAACAGCAGGATCATATGCGTCCCCATGGTGGAGACGGCGCAGGCGGTGGACGCGATGGCGGAC
>CAZZYR010000005.1:0-22333 GCA_964658235.1 uncultured Acetobacteraceae bacterium
ATCCATTCTGGGCGGTCTGAAAGGACCGCTGATGAAGGTGGCTCAATTTCTCTCTACTGTTCCGGACGCGTTGCCGCCGGAATATGCCGCGGAACTGGCGCAATTGCAGGCCAACGCCCCGCCAATGGGCTTCGCGTTCGTGCGCCGGCGCATGAGCACGGAGCTGGGCGCCGGCTGGGAGAACAAGTTTTCCAAGTTCGGGCGTGAAGCAGCCGCGGCGGCGAGCCTGGGCCAGGTGCATCGCGCCACCATGGCTGACGGCCGCGAAGTTGCCTGCAAACTGCAATATCCGGACATGCCCAGCGTGGTGGAGGCCGACCTGCGACAGCTGCGCCTGGCTTTGTCCATCTATCACCGTATGGATAACGCTCTGCAGAACGAAGAAATCTACAAAGAACTTTCCGAACGACTTCGCGAGGAATTGGATTACGTGCGTGAAGCCGCGCAAATGCGGCTGTATGGGCTGATGTTACGCGATGAACCGACGGTCACAGTCCCCGAACCGGTGAAGGAACTGACCACATCACGCCTGCTGACCATGACGTGGCTGCCCGGCCGCGGTCTGCAGGGTGTGCTTGACACCGATCCGCCGCTGGAAGTGCGCAACGACATTGCCCGGGCTTTGTTTACTGCTTGGTATATTCCGCTTTACCGCTACGGCGTGATCCACGGGGATCCGCATCTCGGTAACTATCAGGTGCGCGACGACAACGGCATCAACCTGCTCGATTTCGGTGCCATCCGGGTCTTTCGCCCGCGTTTCCTGCGTGGCGTCATTGACCTTTTCGAAGCTGTTCGCGATGGCGACGAAGATCGTGCCCATCATGCTTATGAAGGCTGGGGTTTCACCGGCCTGTCCCGCGAGAAGACGGACGTCCTTAATCAGTGGGCGCGGTTCCTCTACGAACCATTGATCCAAGACCGTGTGCGCATGATCCAGGAAAGCAACGATCCGCAATATGGCCGGGAGATCGCGCAAAAGGTTCATGCCGGGCTGCAGCGCACCGGCGGCGTCAAGCCGCCTCGGGAGTTCGTGCTGATGGACCGCTCAGCGATCGGTCTTGGGTCAGTGTTCCTCAGGTTGGGCGCAAAGCTGAACTGGCATCGGATGTTCCACGAACTCATTGATGGGTTCAACGAGGACGCTCTCGCGGACCGGCAGGCTGCCGCGCTTGCCCAGGCAGGCGTGCCCGCCTCCCTGTAGTTGCGCCAGCCCGTCCGCCTCCCCTATAAAGTACCACCACAGCGCTTGGAGAGGTGCCAGAGTGGTCGATCGGGGCGGTCTCGAAAACCGTTGAGCGTGCGAGCGTTCCGTGGGTTCGAATCCCACCCTCTCCGCCAGCCTATCATTCACGACCGGCCGCTTTAGATCGCGTCCGTGCGCGCGTTTGACGAGGGGACGGATGTGGGGACGATTTTTCTCGCAAATGCCGGCCTAGTGCCTTGATTGTGGGTCGGCGAGTAGGGGTGCAGGGATGCCGGTTCGCGCTGCGGGCTTGGCGGCGGCAAAGGTTCGTACGGCCAAGTCCGGCCGACATGGGGATGGCGACGGGCGTTAAGTGCTCATCCGGTCCGCGACAACCGTGTTCTGGGTGTTCCGATACACTCGGTCGGGCAAGCTCCGGAAATGGGTCTCGATCGCGCACGAGGCTCCAACGCGGTCACCCTGGCTGAAGTCCGGGTTGGTGCCGGCGAACTGTATCGCGCGGTGCGTGCCGGCATCGACCCGTTGGCAGCCAACGATGCCGCAGCCGGCGCAGCGCGAGCCGCTACGCAACAGGACCTGCTCGCCGCCCGCACCTTCCGCCAGGCCGCGGAGGATTTCATCGCCAACAGAACGGGCAAAATGCCGCAGCGCAATGCACGCCGCTCAATGGTCTTCTACTCTTGCCACCTACGTCTACCCGCGTTTCGGTGGTGTGCCCGTCGCGAAGATTGACACCGCACACGTGCTGTCAGTCCTTCAGCCTATCGGCGGACGAAAAGCGAAACCGCGTCACGCATCCGCGCCAAGATCGAGGTGACCTTCGATACGGAGAAGGCGATGGGAACCGCACGGGAGAGAACCCTGCGAGGTGGCGCGACCACCTGCGCCAAATTCTCCCCGCTATCACCAAGATCGCACCGGTCGACCATCAACCGGTGTTTCCATTTGCTGAGATACCCACCGTTTTTCTGGAATTCAGGCAGCGGCGGGAGCCGGTGCTCTCGCGCTTGAGTTTACAATTTTCACTGCGGCCAAAAAGGTATTTTGCGAGCGGCGAGGCGACCCAAGGGCTTGTCAACACCGGTGGGTGATCGCTGCCGGGTGGATGAGCCACTAAACACTAGAACCGTCCAACGCCATCCCAAGGCTCGCGGCGCTGCTACAAAACACGATGGTTGCAGGAGCTGCAACCACTTATACCGAGTCCGGTTTCCTTCAGTATCGGCGTCGGTTCGCTAATCGATGCGCTGGAACCGAAAAAGCTGCCGCCGCCTTGCGTCAACGGCGTGCGATTATCTCAAAGATGCCTGAGTTTTCGAGGTTGGATTCGGCGAGCAGTTGCACGCAATAACCCTTGGCTGCCAGCCGGTCTCGCATGGCCTCGTGCTCTTTGGCGCCCTGGTCGTGGACCTCAATGACGAATTGGTCGATCCGCGCCCAGTCGTCGTCCGCGATGCCGTCCAGTACAATGTTTTCGGCACACTCGACGTCGATCTTCACCAGTGCGGCGCGGTCTACGCCGTGCGCAGCGAGGGCTTGCGATAGGGTCGTTACCGGACACTGGAAAGTCTGGGCATCGTCGAGCTTCCGTCCGACGAGATATTCGACCATCCGCTCATCGGCGGCCCTGTGATATTTGCGCTCAAGTTGCGTTCTGGCACCCGCCCTGAGAACGTTGCCGTCCCGCTGTTTGTCGGCAAACATGCTGCTCATGATGGTGTAGTTAGGGTAATAGGTGAATTGCGCCTCGCCCTCCGCGTCGCCAAGGGCGGCGTTCAACACGACCACCTTCGTCCCCAACGGAGCCACATTCGTCTTAAGCGCTTCGAAGCAATGTGGTGCTGGCTCGAAGCAGAAGATTCGCCCGACATTGAACTTTTGCACCATATACAGCGCGAATAGCCCGATATTGGCGCCTACGTCGATAACGACACCACCCGACGCGATCTCGATGCCGCGAGAGCCATAGAGTTCCTGGATAAATATCTCATCGTAGAGAAAAGTGGTCTCGTGGGGATTTATCTCTACGATGTCAATTCCGTTGGGCAGTGTGACATTGTGCACGGCCGATGGCCTCCAAGAGCGGTCCAGCGGAATAGAACACACACCTCCAGGTCCGTCACTCGCGCCGCACCATTTGTACACTCGATTGGTGTTTATTTCCGGCATTTAGTGGAGTGGGTTTACGGTGAATCAACCCGCGTCGTTTGTCCAGCTTCTGCAGATGAATTCGTATGGCGTGAGACCCTTGAGCGTTTTGAGGCGACGGCCGTAATCGTAGGCGTGGACGAAGTTGTTGAGGTGCTGCCTCAGTCAGTCATGGGTTGCGTAATGGTAGCGTTTGACGGTGGCTTCCCTGATGGTCCGGTTAATGCGTTCGACCTGCTCATTGGTCCGTTGAAGACTGATTTTGGTGAAGCGGTGCTCAATGCCGTGCTCCCGACAGCGCATGCCGGACATATGCTTAGCGAAGCGGGGCAATCAGCCCGTTGGTATAGCGTGGCGCGTATCGGAATTGAATACCGTTCCAAATCGCCTCGCGGGTGATTCAATCTAGAAACCAAAAAATATCGTCGCCGAAGCGCTTACCCTTGATGCGGAACGATGGGCGCGGAGCATCGCTTAAGATCCGGCGATTTGTAAGCCAAGATTGTTTCTACGTGCAAGCTTGCCCTTGAAGGGCTGTGGCAACGCGCTGCCTGGACAGGCACCGGAACCGTCGAGCGAAACGCGCGCTACTTCGTTACGGTGGGCAGAAGCTTAGTGAGGTTTACTGAGCCGAATCCGGTAGTATTATCATACCCTTTTCCCGCATTGAAACCCGGATTGCCATTGTTGCCCAGCTTGATATCGTGGAAGCCCTTCTCGGTCAGGCCGACTTTGTAGAGCAGGGGGTTGAAGAAGCCAAGGCGGGCAGATCCGGCATTTACCCGCGCGGCATTGATGATGCTGGCGAACCCGGCCCATAGCGGGGCAGCCAGACTGGTGCCCCCAACGGCGATCCAGCCACCTTGGCTGCTGCTGTAAATCGAGCACGCCGTAACAGGATCCGCATCGGCCGCGATGTCTGGGACATTGCGCATGGTGGCAGAGCCGCCATTGGCGACCGCGACCGATTTGCCGCGCACCACCTGATAGTTTGGAATCGACCACACCGAACTGACGCCACCGCCGGTTGCACCAAACCCCACCGAGAGGTCGTTCCACACCGTTTCGGACGCAAAGGCCTGATTTGTAGATTGTGTGTTCAGGTGTGTGCCCCCGACCGAGGTCACCAGCGGTTGCGATCCCGGATCCGGCGCATTCAGCCCGCTGCCGCCGCGTCCCGCCGCGCCATTGTCACCAGCGCTGATGAACACTGTCTGCCCTTGGGTAGCCAGTTGCGTCAGCGCAGTATTTTCCGCTTCGATGCTTTTGGCGCCCTGCATGCTTTCGTCCTGGCCATAGGAGACGCTAATCACCTTGGCGGTGCTGTCTTGCGCCATTGCATTAAACGAATTGACCAAAGCGACGCCAAAAGCATCCTTGCCGTCCTCATAGACGGTGATTTGAGATAGAGCCGGGTTTACGGCGCTTGCCGCATCGATATCCAGCGCCGCCTCTACGTCCACACCGTTAGCGATCGGGTTCGTGCTGGAGCCATTAACCGAGCGCGGCTTGATCGAGACTGAAATTGTGTAGTGCTTCTGATACATGGAGATGTCGCCACGGAAGTAGCCACCCTGCTCAAAGAGTCCGATTACCTCCGTCTTACCGCCAAGCTGGGCAGGAACGGCATAGGCGGTGCGTAGATCAGTTGGCGCATAGCCGCCGCCCAAACCAGTGCCAACATCGGGAAGGCCGATCTGCTTCTTGTGCATCAGTAGGCCGTAGCGCCCAGCGCTTTGCAGGCCAACCACGCCGTTGATGCGCCCCACGAGTTCAGCTGGCAGGCGAGGTGGGGTCAACGTCACCTGGCCGTCGCCGTGCTCAGCCGTCTCGAAACGGGCAAAGCTTGTATTGAACAAGTGTGCGAATTGGGCGGCCGTGCCTTCTAACGGCAAGCTGGTCCGCGCGTCCATCCGTTCGCCTACCGTCAACCCGTGTGCTGCCGCCCAATTTCGGAGATATTCGTAATTCGCGGCATCGCCACCAAAGAGGTCGCCGAATTCTACCGGTGTGATGAATTTTCCATAAAGCTTGTTGCCGGGCTGCGACACGGCCGCCGCGAAACCCTGCGCACCGGCCGGGTCGCGCATTGGCAGGGAAAGGACAATGCTCATCGGCGTGCTGTCTGCTAAAGAATAAAGACTTGACTTGGCTGGAGGCTGCACGGTGTCGAACACCGCATCGTGAGGGGCGGCGGCCGCGCCGAAGGTTGCGAGACAAGCGGCACTCACGACAAGCCCCAGGCCGGCGCAGGGATCGACTTTCATATTATGGGATACTCCATTTTGTTCAACGAAGCGCGAGAGTCGGAAGATGCCTCACTTCGTTGCCACCTAGGCCTCCAAAATCTAAAAAGGCCACGAGTGTCCGTTCGATTTTCCGTCTGCCTGCTGTAACGCGCGAAGATTCGCGCACCAAGCAGATATTCGCGGTGTGGACCGCTCTCTCCGAGCGGCCCGGGCCACGCTGTATTATGCCAGCCACTCAAGCTGCTGGACTAAGTCCACACCTGACTTAGTCCAGCTTCATACTAGGGAGTAAAAAGTTCTGGGGCGGCTGGCCCAGGATTAGCAAAACCTCCCTCCATCAGCACACGACCATCCTTCAGCGTCACGGCATTTGCGCTTTCACGCCCGATAGTCATCGGCGCCACGTCCACATAGGCCCGCTTGCTCGGAATGTAGCGGACTGCGCTGCTAACACTTTGCACGCTGCAATTATCGGTGCAGCCCCCCGCGATCAGGACCGATCCGTCTTTAAGCACGGTGACGGCGGGGTAAAATCTGGAAACACTTGGACGTGTCTTCGTCCACGCCTTGCTCAGCGGATGATAGATTTGACCGTTACCCGTATGCGAATTTGTGGCCGACGGCGGCGAGAGCACGGTATTGTCCGCCAAGGTTGCCAGCGGCATGGCGAAGACCTGCGAGACGTCCGGCTTTGTCAGTGACCACTTCCCCGTCGCGACGGAATAGACCTCCGACGGGACGTCGTCTCCGGATTCAAGCACGTTGCCGTTCGACAGCGTGACCGCGTTGGAGTAGCGCCGACCGTATGCCATCGAGCCGGTAAATGTCCACTGTCCGGTCTTCGGGTCCCAAATTTCACAACTGGTCAACTGGGTGTTTACATCAGGCGTGCCGCCCATAACGAGCACGCGGCCATCCTTTAGCAAGGTTGCCTGATGACCGAATCTGGCTTGGGTCAGTTGGCCGGTTTTCGTCCACTTGTTGGTCGTTGGGTGGTAGATCTCGGCCGAGGTCAACGGCTCTGCGTTGACGTTATTGGCCGTGCCACCCACGACCAGGACCGTGCCATTCGGCAGCAAGGTGGCCGACGCCTGATCGCGTGGCACGGACAGGCTAGGGCCGGTCGTGAAGGTGTCCGTTTTAGGATCGAACAGCTCTACAAGGGTAAGAACGCCCTGATAGCCTTCTCCGCCGGCAATGAGCACACGACCATCATGAAGCAGAGTGACTGTCTGGGTCTCCCGGCCTTCCCCTGGATCACTGAGGACCTTCCAAGTTCCGGACGTGGCGGCCTTGGCCGGCACGCACGATGCTGTCACGGCTAGGGTGGTCATGGTCGCGAAAAGTGCAATTTTTTGCAGCAAAGCGGCTACTCCGTGAGTTAAAAACTTGGGCTAGGCCAACCCGCGGGCCGACGTCACTCACGGTTTTCTAAAGAACTGCGGGCGGCAAGCCAATCCATTGATAACATTGACGACTATGGCCTTTGCGCTTGACCGGCAGCATGCTTTAATTTACGCGTGTATCATGTCGACGGCCACGCAGCACAAACGTAAAACCGGCAAATCGGGAAGTAAGGCCGATGCTAGGATGGCGCATTGAGCAGCGCGGACGTCGCAGGAAATGCCGGGCCGCTCGCGGCAACGCCGAACTTACCCAGGCTGTTTCGCGCCGGCAGAATTGAGTATGATGAGGCGCGCGCTGCCCTGATTGTGGACGGCAATCGCCGTGCGTTGGAGTCTAAGCCGCTCGTATTGCTTCACACCTTGCTCAGGCACGGTGGCGCGGTCGTCAGCAAGCAATCCCTGCTTGAGGCGGTGTGGGGCAACGCGCAGCATACCTCCGCGGCCTCACTCAACAATGCAGTCTCCAAAATCCGCGCGGCATTGGGCGAATCCGGGCGAGAGCTCATTGAGGCCGTGCATGGTAACGGCTACCGCATCAATGCGGCCGTTGAGGTGATCGACGCACCGCGTCAGCCGGCCCCGTCTATCGTCTTGCGCGCGGGCGAGACCATACCGCACCGGCGCGAATGGCATTTGGCTGCTGCGATGGGTGATAAGCGACCCGCGTTAACCTGGCTGGCGCGCCGGGATGGCACTGAAGTGCAGCGTGTTTATAAGTTTGCCGAGTCGGCGGACGACGCGGCGCGCCTACGTCGGATGGCTGAGGCCTCACGCGCTCTGCAGCGTGCGCTTGGCAACCGTGACGACCTAGTTCCGGTGGAAGATCGTCAATTCGCCAAACCGCCTTACGCCATCGCCACCGCCCTTGCCGGCGTGGATTTGGCAAGTTGGGCTGCATCCGAAGGAGGTCTAGCTGCCGTGCCGATTGCGACGCGGCTTGAGATCGTCATTCAAGCCGCACGTGCCTGTGCCGCCGCGCACTCCGCGGGGGTGCTTCATGACGGACTGAAACCTGGCAATATCCTGGTGGCATTCAGCACGGATGGCGGCGTGCGCGTGCGTCTGGTGGATTTTGCCGGGGCGCCCGCCGCGCGGCAGGACGTCGACGTCGATAGGCCCGACCCATACCGCACTGTGACCCCCTATACGGCCCCGGAACGGCCGCATACCGGGGCTACCATAGCCACCGATCTCTATGGCCTCGGCGTATTACTGTATCAAATGGTCATCGCCGACCTGACCAAGCCCTTAACGATCGACTGGGAAGGTCATGTCGGCGACAGCTTACTCCGGCAGGACGTCGCCGCGGCGGCGGCGGGCGACCCAACGGACCGTTTGGCATCGGCCAGCGATCTTGCCGGTCGGCTGGCCGGACTGGCGGAGCGGCGTACCGAGCTAGATGGGCGCGTACGCGCCCAAGCGGACGCAACGCGGTTGCGCGTGCTCGCGGAACGCGCCCGCCTGCGGCGACCCTGGATCGTGGCGGCCACCTGTTCGATTGTGATCGGCGCGGGTCTGGCCCTGGGTTTTGGTATCCGCGCCGTCAATGACCGCGACGTGGCCCGGAACCGGGCCGAACTCGCGCAATCCGTCAATGCGTTTTTGACCCTGGATTTGCTGGGCCGCGGCGATCCGGCCCTGTCCGGCAAGCCGGATGAAACACTGATGCAGGCCGCTGAAGCGGCGGAAGGGCAGATCGATCGCCGGCTGGCTCGCGAACCTGCGGAAGCGGGCGCCATATACCTGTCGCTGGCCCGAGCTTACGACAGCCGCAGCGCGTATGACGCGGCGCGGCGAGCCTATGGTCACGCCGCGGCCTTGTTTGATCGGGCGCATGAAGCCGCTGCGGCCATCATTGCCCGGTTCCAGCTGGCCGCGATGGAAATTGCATCCGGCCAGCCCGGCTCGCTGCCCCGCGCCCGCGATCTGATTGCAGAGTCCGGGCCGCGCGTCGCCGGCCTGACGGAACGCCGGCAGGAGGCGGAAATCTGGCAGAGCATCGCCGGTGCGGCGATGGACATGGTGACAGGGAATGCACGGTCGGCGCAGGCCGCGCTGCGATCGGCCGTGGATGCAGCCGACGCGACGCCCTATGTTTTCGATGAGGCAACCCGGCTAACGATGCATCGCCAATTGGCAAAAACCTATCTGCGGCTGGCGCAATGGGCGCCGGCCCGGACGCTGCTCGTCCAGGTGCAGAGTCGTGAACTGGCCTTGAATGGACCACGCCACCCGGACACGCTTCAAGCTGGGCTGGTATTGGCGCAGCTCGATATTGCGCAGGGTAAGGTCGAAGCCGGATTGACCGAGTTGGAGCAGCTCTACCCCGTCATGAGCGCGGTGTTCGGACCCGAGCATCGGGCCACGCTGACATTGCTGGCCAGTCGCGCCGATGCGCTCACCCAATTGGGGCGTTACGACGCGGTCCAGGCGGTCGAAATGTCGATCTACCGGTCGGCGGCCAGTCGGGAAGGGCCGCAGAGCTGGGCGGCGCTGGGCACGCTCACGAACGCAGCCGTCGCGCAATGCCGGGCCGGCAAGACAGACGCTGGGCTTGTCACAGCGAGGGACGCGTATGAGCAGGCCAAAGCCGCCTTCGGCGCAGACCACCTCCTGACCCAGGCGGCGGCCGGCAATATGGGCTTCTGTCTGATACTGGCGGGCAAGCCCGCCCAGGCTTCGAATTTGCTGGCCGGCATTGACGCGCCAGCGGTGTCGCAGATGATGATGGATGCGACATATCGGGGCGAATTGGATCTGATGCATGCCGCGATCGCCCTGTCAGCGGGCAACAAAACCCAAGGCCTGGCATTGCTACGGCAGGCGGCGCCGTTGCTGGAAGGGCCGGACGCGGATCCATACATGAGGGATTGGATGCGGCGGCTGCGCGGTGAGGCAAGCCAGCCCGCAACGCAGCAAGTAGTAGGTGGAGCACAATGATCCGCGGTGGGCAGCGAGAGCGGGATTGCGCAAGACGCCGTGACGACGCCAGGCAGCACCGACCTTTTTCTCCCGCCCAAGATAGCTGGACGCTTGCGCTGCTCGGCGCCGAGAAGCGATCGGTTGAGTAGAACGTCCTCCGGATCAGACTGATTCGCGCATGCAGGCGGCCAGCTGAAGGTATCGCTTCGACACCAAGCGGGCGGATGACGCCTCGGCATTTTAGGGGCTGCGCTACATCAACACCAGCTCCGAAACTACTGCCGCAACGGTCTTTGGAGAAAATACTGCGGGCTTTTTGCCGGCTGAGCATTGATATCAAATAATTATTGTATCGGATGCCGTTCGTTAGAATTTCGTGCGAGACGCTTTGGGCGGCAACCATCTAGAGCAATTGGGTCCGCCGAATTCGGCCGGTCAATCAGCGTCCCGCGCCAGGTCGCGTAAGAGGTTACCGAATGTCATTGCCCTTTGGCTAGTCGGAATCGGGTTTCTTTTGATCCCAGCGGTTCATCGCGGCCGCGATGCCTTGCACGCGAGCGCTTGCACTCGATCGCCGGACAAGAAGGCATGGGGAGTGAACGGCACGGGTTAACGCGCCGCATCCTCGTCAATCGACCCGGCCGGCCGGACGTCCACCGCCACAACGGCAACTTCAAGGAGAGCTGAGCAAATGCGTTTCACCCAAAACCGTCGGCGCCTGAATGCGCGATTTGTTATGCGCACGTGCAGTGTCCTGTGCTTCACCGGAATGGCCGGCAACATAGCTTTCTCGGGGCAGGCCTGGGCATCGCCGCCTGAACAATCCCTTTACTCGTTCACGGGACCTGATGGCTACTATCCCTCGGGCGCGCCTGTTCTAGACCGCCATGGCAACCTGTTCGGCGTCACTGCCAGCGGGGGCGAAGCCAACAATGATGGCGTGGTCTATGAGTTGTCCCCGCCGTCTACATCGGGTCAACCATGGACCTATACGCAACTCTACGCCTTCACAGGCGGCACGGATGGAAGCGGGCCTGTGGATGCGTTGGTGTTGAATAAGTCAGGCGATTTGATCGGTGTCACGAATAAGGCCGGTGCGTCGGGTAATGGCACGGTCTTTGAGCTCAGCCCGTCTAAGGCAGGATATACATTCCAAGTTCTCCACGCGTTCACCGGGACGGACGGCGCCAACCCGACGCATGGCGTGACACTGGACCAGAACGGCACTGCTTACGGGGTGACCTTCGGCGGCGGAACAGCGGGCAATGGCGTTATTTACAAGCTGACGCCGCCCGCAAAGAAAGGCGCGGCCTGGAGCTTCGTCAAAATTCACGAATTGACATCTGCCGACGGAACAAGCGGTCCCTACGGCTTGGTCACCATCAAGAACGGCACGCTATACGGCGCCACCCATTCCGGATACGGTGCGATATACCGCCTCCGGCTGTCAAGCAGAGCGTTCTCCGTGATTTACGCATTTAACGGAGGCGCCGACGGCGCTTATCCGACAAGCGTAACGTTTGATCCTAATAATGTGCTTGTTGGTGCCACGTCAGGAGCCGGCAATTCAAATAAGGGCACAGTTTATCAGCTAAGACAAAAAGGTAACGCTTGGATTGAGAATACGGTGGCGTCATTCGACGGGCAGAGCTGCGGAGAAGCCTTCACAAACCTCTATGTGGCAACGGACGGCAATTACTTTGGGACAGCTAATTACCCCGGCTGCATCTTTGAAGTGAAGATCAGTGCGTCCGGCACGTCCGGCAAGATCATATCTCTCGACTCAGAATTGAAGTCGGCTGCCCCTCTCGGTGGGGTTGCGGTGAACGCAAAGGGCGATTTGTTCGGCACAGATTCTCAGGGCGGCACTGATTTAGGCGGTGAAGTCTGGGAGGTTCTCAACGCGGCACTGCACTAATCATGTCCGGTCAGCAGGATCGGTCGGCCAATCTGTTTCAGAGCTTTTAAGCGTAGATTCCTGCCATGTCAGGTTGCTGATGCCGTCATCGCAGACAAAGCTTACGATACCAACAATCTTCGCGAGATAAGCTTCAATTGATTCCTCATGTTTCCATCTACCATTTACCGTGTGCCAAGCGCATGCAGGCAAAGCCCTGCTACAGGCGATGCCGCCAACAAATAAACCAACGCCTGCCCGCCCACGATGGCGCCGACACCCCAGAGATAGGCCGGATGCAGACGGGAGCGCCCGATCAGGTCGAAGGCCGGCCCTGCCAGTGCCAGCGCGTCTATCGTAACATCCACGGCAAATGGCCAATCAGCGCCGAAAAGATCCAGCGGCATGGCGCGCTCCAGGCCCGGAACCACCACGATAAAGGACGCGCACAGCAAGAAGCGCTTATGCCATTCTGGCCGGTGCTGGTTCGCGATGCCGGCCGTCACCAGCCCGGCGAACAGTAGCAGCCCTACCATGCCACGCATCAGGAACAGTCCATGCGGGTAGAAGTCCGGCACATGATCGGACAGCAGCCCCATAAGGATCGCGATGCCGCCAAGCGCTACCATCGCGCAGGCGAGTCCTGCCGCCGCCCAGCCTAGCCTGCGATGCCACCACAGCGATCTGGAAATAACAAGCGTAGGCTGCGCTACCGCCAGCACTACCCAGGCGGTTAAAGGCTGCGGCGTGTATCCACAGAAGAGCCGGGAAACCCGGTGCGGATAGATCGCCCGGTATCGTGCGGGAAAAGCCCAGAACAGCAATGCCTGCCAGCAAAAGGGACATGACCAAGTAGAACGGCCTTGTGCGCGTTCGCTGTGCTTCAAAGCTTCTAGAAGCCGTATTCAACGCCTTTCTGCTCCGGTCTGATCGCGCGCGGGTTGGGGTGGCCGCGCCTAGGATGTATCTGGCCCAACCATGGATCAGGAGCTTTGCTTATGTCGGAGCAGGCACAAACCAGCGCCTCGGTAGAGCCAGGCAGGACAATGCTCATCACCATCATCCGGCGAAAGACTGCGTTCTTCATTTTGCCAGGGCCGGCGCGATGCGGAATACGGTGCCTGCGTCCGGGCCTAGCGCGTTGTTGCCGCCATAGAGGCTCGTCGTACCATACAAATAGCGGTCCTTGCCCTCGATCAGGCCTCCTTGCGGATTGCCGCCGGTGCTGCCGCTGAACGGCGCCACTGTCAGCATCCTGCCGTTGGCCGGATTGTACCGGTAGATGCTGCCAGGCTCGCTGCCCTGGCTGGTTTGATTCGATAGGCCATAGATCAGGCCGTCACGGCCCAAGACGGGGCCGGCAACCTCCGCTTCCCCGTTGAAGGGGGCCCCACCAGACGCGGAGCTCTGGATGTTGTCGAAGGCGTGAAGCGTGGTCAAAACGCCGTCGGCGTAGCTGAAGATGATGCCGCCGCCGACGCTGTTGCCATTGGGACCGCCGAGTGTGGTTGTGCCGTAGAGCGTCTTGCCGTCATGCCCCACCAGCAGCGCGCCGGCCGGCGCGTAGCCGTCATTGTTGGCGGTGTAGTCGAACTCATGGAGGAGACGGACGGCGCCATTGGTGGTCATGCTGAAGAGCGTGCCCTCGTTCGCGATGCCACCCTGGTTGGCGACGCCATAGAGAAGGCCGTTGGCGGCTTGCACAAGGTGGTTGAGCGGCCGGCCACCTTCGCCATTGGTGGGGGAAAACTGATGCAGGCGCTTGAACGCGCCTGCCATGGAGATGCGAAAGGCGGCGCCGCAGCCAAGCGCCCCATTGCACCCGAGCATTCCCCCGTCCTGCGCGACGCCGTAGAGAAGACCGTCACTCCCCTGGATAAGGCCCGCGGTTGGGAAGGCGCCGTTCGGGGCCTGGGAGGTGGCCGTGTCATACGGGAACGAATACAGCGTGGTGACGGCGCCCGCCGGCGTCATGCGAAAGATGGTGCCGCAGCCCAGGAAGCCGCCCTGGGACCGATTGGGGCACCGCCCTGCGCCGCCATACACCGTGGTGCCGTAGAAATTGCCGTCCGAGGCCTGCAGCAGCTCCGCGTAAGGCGTGCTGCCGAGCGAATAGTGGCTGGGCGCCTTGCCGACATAGGCGAAGCGATGCACCGGCCGGATCACCGCCGCCCGTGCCTGGCCAATCAGGCTCGCTCCCATCGCCAGGAGCAGCAATACGCTGCGTGATCTCACGGGCCGCAAGGAAAATCCTCCAGCGTCCCGCACACCTGCGCGGTGGTTGGCCTTGTGCCAAGCGCCGCGGCCGCCAGCACGACCACGACCACGATCAATGCTAGAGGTACCGGCAGCACCGTGTTGCCGCGCCGTGCGCCAGTATGTTGCCGTTCGATGCCATCCATTTGAGCCTCCCCTGTGCCTGCGGGAGTGAGAGTGGGTGCCAACCGGACCGGCAAATAAATACTTCTCAAGAGATATGAACGGATTTGTTTCCAATTGCTTAACCGCGTCGCACTCGCGCGAGGCACCGTCATTGGCAGCGCCGCGGAATGGCTGGCTGGACCCTATCCTGCTCGTGATACATATGTAGGATAAACTGCCGCTTTGCCTCTCTTTCGCCATTGGAGTGACCCCCGGGATGGATCTCTTCACGCGGGAACAAGGCACGTATCGGTGGGGAAGCTTCAGGCTGGATTCCGTGCGCCGGGCCCTGACCTGTGATGACGCCAACATTAAATTGGCAGAGCGCCTGTTCGATGTCCTGCTCTATCTAGTCGCCAATCACGGCCGCGTTGTGGAGCGCGACGAACTCCTCCAGGCCGTCTGGCCAAACCGTGTCGTGGAAGACAGCAATGTTGGCCAGGCGATCTTCGAGCTGCGCAAGGTCCTCAAGGCCGGCGGCGGCGCGGACCGCAGCATCGTCACGGTGCCGGGCAGGGGCTTCCGTTTCGCCGAACCGGTGGCCTTCGATGCGGCGCCGCCGGCAATCACGACGGCTGACCGGACCCCTCCCCCATCTCCGCCACCGGGCAGGTGGCGCGGCCATCTGCCGCTCGGCATCGCGGTGCTCGCGCTGGTGATCGCGGGGATCAGTCTCGCGGTGTGGACCAGCCATGCGCCACCGCCTGCTTCGGACGGGGCGGCCGAGCGCGCCTTCGCGCCCCCGCCGCATTCGGTCGCCGTGCTCGCCTTCGACAACATGAGCGGCGATGCGTCCCAGTCCTACATCGCTGACGGTTTGAGCGAGCAGCTCATCGATTCGCTCACCCAGATCGATTCGATCCAGGTGGCTGCCAGGACCTCGACCTTCTCGTTTCGCGGCAGCCACGCCACCATTGGCCAGATCGCCCGCGCGCTGAATGTTGGCGCCATTCTGGCGGGCAGCGTTCGCCGCACCGGCACCAGGCTGGTGCTCACCGTGCAGCTCACCAACACGCTGACCGGATTCAATACCTGGTCCAGGACTTATGACCGCGACCAGGCCGGAATTTCGACCCTGCCGTCTGATATCGCGCTGGCGGTCGCGCAGTCCATGCAGGTGGCTTTGCCGGCGGACCAGCAGGCCAGGCTGACCCTTGGGGGCACAACCAACGCGGCGGCTTACGACGCCCTTTTGCGCGGCATGGCCCTGCGGCGCGACGCGCGCGTGGCGGCGGATTACCGGGCGGCGCTGGCAGAGTTTGATCGCGCGCTGGCGCTCGACCCAAGCTTCGCACTGGCCCATGCCAAGCGTGCCATCACCATTGTGGCGGTCATATCCTTGGGCACGGATAGCGCATCCGCGCAGCAGCACATGGCCCAGCAGGCGCAGGATGCGGCGGACCGGGCGGTGGCGCTGTCGCCCATGCTGGGGGCCGCGCATTCGGCCCGCGGCGCGGTGCTGGGCCATATCAAACTCGATCATGAAAGCGCCTTCGCGGAGCAGGAAAAGGCCAAAACCCTGTCGCCCGGCAATGCCGGCATCGAGACCAATTACGCATCAGCCGCACTGGCGCTCGGCCACGTGGATTTGGCGGTGAACGCAGCCCGCCGCGCGGCCGATCTGGACCCGCTTGATCCGAATGCCTGGGGCCAGTTGGCCCAGGTCCTGTACGAGGGGCACCGCTACGGCGAGGCGCTCACGGCCCTGGATCACGAACGCGCCGTCGTCGCCGTTCTGCCGCTGCGTCACAGCGTCCTGCGGGCCCTCGTGCTGTTGATGATGGGTCACGCGCAGGAAGCCCGGACCATCTGCGCGGCCGGACGGGACTGGCAGGAAAACCAGTTGCTGGCCTTGGCCGACCACGCGCTTGGCCAGCAGGCGGCGGCCGAGGCTGATCTGGCAAAGGTCCGCGCCGCCTTGGGAACTGACGCCGCATCCAATTACGCGGAAATCTACGCCCAATGGGGCCAGCCGGCGGAGGCGCTCCGCTTTTTCGATACGGCGGTTCGCGATCGCGACCCCGGCCTTCTGGATGTCCTGCTGGATCCCCTGCTCGATCCGCTGCGCGACGATCCGCGCTTCAAGGCCGGCCTGGCGCGGCTGAAGTTATCCGTTCCGCACTGAGCTTGCCTGCTGGCTGCGCAGCCTCGCTGATCCCTGCGCCACCGATGCCGGTGGAACAGACGTGAATTTCGAGCGAGAGGCGCGCCGTGAGCGTCTATCAGTGGACTGGGTCCAGCGCCGCAGATCTCGGCAACGGCGGCAACTGGGTGGACACCAGCGACCCGGGCACGGACCAGCCGCCGGGACCAAAAGATGCCGCCATCATTCAGAGCGGAGAAGACCTTTATGGCACGCGAACGTCGCCGTGCTTGATCTCGTTCAAGGCAACGGCGCACCCACGCTTTCGATCACGGGATCCAGCACGCAGGTTACCGCCACGTCGGTCGGCAACGCCAATGGGCTTTACGCTGGATGCCGGCGCCTCCACGGGCAACGCCTCCCTGCTGCTTACCCGCGGCGGATACATGATTTACGAGTCTGAGGCGGCCAGCGGCACGCTCACGTCGCCGATGCCGAGCTTGGCGGAAACATTCTCATTAGAGTTGGCACGCTGAATGTGCAGTAGTCGTTGTCCCTATATGGCGAGATCAGCGGCCCGTGGGCGGTTGTCGGCGTCGTGGAAACACGGCAGAAGGATTTGCTCAGTTTGCAAGCGCGACCTTTATCATCGGCCTGACCGCGCGCGATATTCACCCAATACTCGACCGTGGGCATGGCCTTTGAAGCGAGCCGGCCTGGCAGCTGATTGGCGCACGCGTCAATATGGATGATGGATGTCATCTTACCCTGCCGGCCGGCGATCATCGCCGGCACGGAGGCCTATATTCCCAAGCACGCGGTGCGGAAATCCAATATTCGGGCCGCACGCGTTCGCCGCAGTTTCAGCGAGCTTCAAAAGGTCTCGCTCTTTCGCCGCCTGCATCTGCGGCTCTACCATTGCCGCCGTGCGCTGTAGATCCACTGAAAGCAGCCTCGATACGCCGAGCCCCTTAGCGATTATCAAAGTGGAGACGATCATCTCGACGGACGTAGGGGTGTGTGGTTGCCCGTTGGAGGGCGTTACCCTGCTCGATCAGTCCGATACTTTGTCGATGATGATTGACGTAGACGGGTGCTACTTCTCTAGCCTTGCAGGCCACCACGGACGATGATGGACTGGCCGATTTATTTCGGCTCCACTTCCAGTGTATGCTGGCCTGGCGTTCCAGCATATCCAGCGTGCAAATCCGCCGCATAGCGCCGCGCCCAGGCCACCCAGCGCTTGGTGCCGCCGGCGCCACTGCTATCCCGCAGAAACACCAGGGCGGATAGGAATCCGGCTTGGTCGGAGCGCAAATAGTGCAACAGCAGCAGGTGGTCCGGAAACTTCACGCCCATATCCTCCAGGCGCAGCAGGGCACGGCCCAGAACACCGTCCAGCCGCCCACGCTCGGCCAGGCTCAGCGGATTGAAAGCAGCCAGACGCCAGCATTCGTGGTCCCTCGGGTCGTGCCCGAACGGTTCGGGCGCTGCCCAGTCCTCGATGCTGTTCGCCTCCTCGCAGCGCTGCGGCGCGTTGAACGGGCTGGGCTGGGTGTCCACCGGATCCGGCCCAAGTGCCAGCAGCAGCCCGGTCAGCGTGCCTGCCTCGATGCGGCCGAACACCTCAATCTGCGCACTGACCGGCTTGCCCGTTCGCGCGAGGATCAGCGTCTGCCAGTTGCCCGCCGGCAGCGGCAGTTGATGGCCGGCGAACGGGATGGTGCCGGCGCGCTGCGTCAGCAAAGGCGGCGCGTGGATGATGGCGCCGTCGGTGGGCACCGGTGGGGCCTGCGGCGTGAAACTGGCGCGCGGCGCCCCCGCCGGCTTGGCGCCCGGCGCAGCAACCCAGGTCGGCCACGCTGGCGGGAAGAAGGCGCCCAGCGCGGTGGCCGCCACGGCCGTCACGAGCAGCAGGCGCCAGGCCGGCGCCCGGCGCCACAGCCGGCCCACTGCAGACACCGCTCAGCCGCCGTCGCGGCCGATTGAGACAGGTATCCCGGGAGCGGGCGCGGACTGTTCGGGCAGAGACAGGTCGGCAATGCGGGTCAAGATTCCTGTCTCGCCCTTCTCCAGACGCACGCGATGGGCGCCCTGCTGGCGCGCCTCGATCAGCCCGTCGCTGACCATTTCCTCGATGGAACGCACCAGGTCGCGCGCGCTCGCACCCTGGCCCAGCCTGTCCTGCTTCTGCATCACCTCCAGCAGCAGCAGCGGATCGATGCCGCCAGCCGCTATTTCCAGCCCATAGCTGTGGATCATCGCCTCGATCTCCAGCGCGGCAACGCGGGCAATATCCAGCCCCGCCAGCGCGCGGAAGACGAAGATGCGGTCCAGACGATTCAGCACTTCCGGCGCAAACCCGGCCAGCTTCAGCACCTCCACCGCGGCGCCGCGCATGGCGTCCGGTTCCTCCGCATAGCGGTCGGCGATCTCGCCCAGCGCCTCGGTGGCAATGTTGGACGTCAGCATGAAGATCGCGCGGGTGGTGGATATCTGCGCGCCGGTGGACGCCTCGGTGACGTGGCCGTCATTCCAGGCGGAGAGGAATTTCTTGAACACGTCCGGATGCGCTTTCTCGATCTCGTCGAGCAGCACCAGCGCATCGGGCACTTCCTTCAGCCCGCCCGTCAATTTGCCGAACGTGTCAGACCCCACATAGCCCTTTGGCGAGCCGAACAGTTGCGTGGCGGCGTGCGGCGAGCTCATCTGCGTCATGTCGAAATGCAGCAGCTTGCGGCCCAATGCCGCGGCTAGGCGCTTGGCGAGGTAGGTCTTGCCAGTGCCCGGCGGTCCGGCGAGCAGGAAGATCCCCACCGGCTTGCCGCGCACCTGCAGCGCCAGGCGCCGGCGCAATTGCTGCGCAATATCCTCGCACACCGCATCCTGGCCGATCACCTGGGATTTCAGCGTGGCGGCCAGGGCCGCCGCGTCAATCACCGTCACGCGATCCTGCCTGGAGAGCAGATCCTCCAGCTCGGCGCGATTCGTCAGGCGGCTCAGAACATCCATCAGCCAGCTCCGTCGTTTGCGGCGGGCAGGCCCACGCGCGCCTGCCCTGATCCTGCGCGCCGCCGCCTCCGCGCGCCACTCATACACCGTTCCGGCCAGCACCGCCGTCCAGCCGAAGCCAGCCAGCGCGGCATAGGCCCAGCCGCCCTGTGTCAGCCAGGACAGCGCCACCGCCAGCAGATGCCCCGGCGACAGGTGCATCTGCAGGACGAGCTGCACGATCATCAAGGACAGGAACACCAGCATCATCACCGGCATCGCTTTTTGCGCGGCGGGAATGATGCCCTTCATTGCGCCACCACCCCCACGCTCAGCACCTGGCCGGGTGCCAGGTCCGGCAACCGGACCGGGCCGGACAGGCTGAGCGCGCCGATGCCCACGGTGTCCGGGCCAGCCGTGCGAAACACCACCTCGCCCACGGACGTGATGGGCAAGGCAAGCGAGACCGGCGTGCGCGTAAGGTGCACCGTCACGGCATAGCCGCCCGTGCTCAGGATCACGTCATGCGCCGGCCGGCCGCCCGTCGCGCGGTCCGGTGTGCTGACATCCACCAGCGGCATGCGCACCAGCCGCAGCCGTCCGTCGCGCAAGGCCTGCAGCATAAGAGCGGCATCGCCGCCTTGCAGCCCCAATCCGGCAATGGCGGCCCGAGCCTCGCCGGCTGGCAGAACGGCGAGGTCGACCAGGCCCGCCGGCAGCGCGGCCTCGGCCGACAGCACGCCGGGCGACGCCGCCAGGCCTGGCATCAGTGCCGCAATCTGGGAGTTGAAGCGCAACCAGGCGCCGCCGGACACCGCCAGGGCAAGCACCAGATACGTCCCGGTGCGCAGGACGGTGGCGCCAGCGCTGCCGCGAACCAGCGGCTCGGCGGTCTCGTCCGGCAGCATTTTTTCCATGCCGAAAGCCTATGGTTCGCCAGGGTCCACCGCAAGTTGCAAACCCGCTAGGTAACGTCTCGAGTTGTAACTCAGCCATGAGCGCAGCCCCGAGGGCAGCGCGACTTGGAGGCTTTTAGAGAGCGGAGCCACAATGACCAGCAACGTCTGGCGGACGCTTGGAACAGACGCCAGCACAGTCATTTGCAAAAATCATTTGGTCTTTTCTAGCAAAAAAAGAACAGCTTACTTCCGGTGGCAGCCAAGGTTTCCCCGGGTGGTCTTGCTGAGGTTGATACGTCGTCAGGCACATCCGGACGGGGGTCCGCGACGCATCAGCCGCAAGACCAGGATGGCCAATGCGGTTGTGCTCAGGTCCAGGCCGATCGCAATGCTGAAAACCGGCACCCAGCTCGATGCGGCGTCGTGGACCAGCGCCGCCATCGGGCCGCCCAGCAGCGAGCCCACGCCCGGCGCCACTACGAGGAATCCGTAACTCGTGATGGCCTGGCAGAAGCTGTCCCGATATCGGCGCCAGGCAGTGGAGCGCGGCTTGCCCAGGCGGACGGCGCGGCTTCACAGAGTCCCGAGCGCCCCACAGGCCACTGACAATGCCGGCCAGGGTGCGGCTCACGCAGCATGGTCGGTGGGAAACGCCGTCTCCAGCTTCAACGTCTCCATCGATATGTAGGCAGCGACGTCCAACAGCTCCAGCCGCCGCGTCAGCCGTTTATATACCTCGTCGTAATATTCAACGTTCGGCAAGGCCAGCTTCAGAAGGTAGTCGAAATTGCCGGTCAGCCGGTGCGCCTCGACGATTTCAGGAACATCACTGATCGCGGCCCGGAACGTGTCCACCCATTCCGCCGCGTGGCGCCCGCTGCGGATCAGCACGAAGACGGTGGTGGGCACACCGATGCGTCGCCGATCCAGTATCGCTACGCAGCGCGCAATGGTGCCGTCTGCCCGCAGTCGGAAAATCCGTCGCGAACACGCCGAGACCGACAGGCGCAGCAGCTCGGCAAGCGTGGTGACCGGCGTCTCGGAATCCTTCTGCAACGCTGAGAGAATCCGATGGTCACGCGGGTCAAGCATATTGGCTCCTGCGCGTCCTTAGGCGGACGCAAATTCATAGCGGCAACGCCGCATATGGCGCCCGATAATTGCGCCTACCACCTTTGCGGGCAAGATGAACGCGCCCCGCTGGCCTGCCTATGCGTGCATGATCGCACGATCTTGGGGGAGGCAGGCTTGAGGACGATTGGACTGATTGGCGGGATGAGCTGGGAAAGCACCGCCGTTTACTATCGGACCATCAACCGCCTGGTGCGCGCCCGGCTGGGCGGCCTGCATTCGGCCGAAATTCTGCTGCGCTCGATCGATTTCGAACGCGTGGTCGCGCTGCAGAAAATCGGCGCCTGGGATCGCGCTGCCGGGCTGCTTGGCGACGTCGCGGCCGACCTCGCGCGGGGTGGCGCCGATAGCGTGCTGATCTGCACCAACACGATGCATCTGGTCGCCGATGCGGTGGCGGCGCGTCCTGGCGTGCGGCTGATCGACGTGATCGACGAGACGGCTGCCACGATACGGGCCGCCGGCTGCTGCAGGCCGCTGCTACTGGCGACCACCTACACGATGGAACACGGCTTTTATACGAACCGGATGGCGCGTCACGGTCTTCACGTCACCATACCGAATGCTGCAGGGCGCGCGGCCGTGCACGGCATCATCTTCGAGGAACTATGCCAAGGCCGGGTTGAGGAACGCTCGCGTGCCGTGCTGATGGAGATCATCGCGCGTGGCGTGCAAGCGGGAGCGGACAGCGTAATCCTTGGATGCACGGAGTTATGTCTGCTGCTGCAGGCCAATGCTCTGGGATGCCCGGGCTTCGACTCGACCTTCATCCACGCCTGTGCCGCGGTGGACGACGCGCTCGGCGAGCCAGCGTCGGCCGGTCAGGGCGGCGCCGCGCGGCCTGCAACATCGAACCGCCTTGTAGCATAGAAGGACTCGTAAGCCGCCGTGCAGTCCTGCCACGCTTTCGCGCGTCGTGGTCATGGCTGATTTCTGCATGCATGAACCCGTCGCGGGCAAAGACGGTTTGTGCCGCCAC
>CAZZYR010000006.1:0-13328 GCA_964658235.1 uncultured Acetobacteraceae bacterium
GTCGCGGACCTAAATGGACAAAAGTTTTTTGGTTCTTTTTTTCAAAAAAGAACTGCTTGCCTTCTTCCGAACCATCCAGGGGGAGGGTAATTGGGCGCAGGCGCCGATAAGATGTCTCGTATGCCAACCAGGAAAGCGCCGGGACGACCGAAATGCGATGATACTCTGACCCCCGCCGAATGGCGGGTGGTGGAGGCTGTCCGCCACGGCATGACCAGCCGCGCGATCGCCACACGGCGGGGCATCAGCGTGGATGCGGTCAAGTTTCACGTGGGCAACGCTTTACAGAAGATTGGACTTCAAAGCCGGGTGCAACTGCGCGTGTGGAACGGCGTGGCGCGCGCGTCCCATTTGTATCGGAAGGAGAGATCCATGGCGGACGAACCACTCGGCGCGATCGGTCAGATTTCCCGCACGGTGCGGGATGTGGCGGCCGCGACTGCCTGGTATCGGGACGTGCTTGGTTTGAAGCATTTGTATTCGTTCGGCGATCTCGCGTTCTTCGATTGCGCGGGCGTAAGGCTGTTCCTGAGTCAAGGCGAGGGCGGGGCGCGGCATGAGTCCATCATTTACTTCAAGGTGAGCGACATTCGTGTCAGTCACGAAGCTTTGCTTGCCCGCGGCGCCACCTTCCTCAACGCGCCGCATATGATTCATCGCCACGCTGATGGGGCGGAGGAGTGGATGGCGATGGTGCAGGACAATGAGGGCCGTCCGCTCGCGATCATGTCCCAGGTGGGTGCCCGGCGGGAGACGACGGCGGCGGGATAGTGGCCTTGGTGTCCGGCAGGTTATGGGTTTGCCGTATCAACATGCGCAGGCGCTTCAGGGAGGATTGGGGCATGGCTGTTAGCGCCGGCAGCTGGCTGTAATGGAGCATGTATATGCCGTTTTCATAGGCGTTGACCACCAGAGGGAGGGGCGCGGTTTTCGTGAAGACAAATAGAACGGGCTTGCTTCCATACCGGCGTTTGGCTGCGATGAGGTCCAGGATTGACCTGTTGTGGAACAAGTCATTCGCCTGGCTGCAATAGACGACAAAGTCGTCACCACCCTTCTTGTTGACGACGAATTGGTAGACAATGTCGTCCGATAGGCGAACTTTCCAGCCGCTGCTTTTCATATAGAGTTTGAAGCGCGTTTTCATTCCGATAAACGTTATGTCATCCGGCCAATCCAGGCGGAGCGCACGGGCACGCTTTTCCAAGGCAGATAGGAGGAACATGATAAGTGCCACGACCATGACGGTCATTGGCAGGAAGATCAGTGCGAGCATCATGGCTGGACGGCCTGGACATTGGCGTTCGCTCGAAACGGTTTACGTTGCCGCGTGTGGTGCGTGGCGGGCAGGTTTGCCCTTATCATCTTTTCCCGAACGAAGATGAGTCCATCACGAGGGGGGAGGCGACTGGCGCGCATGTGCGCGATCAGGAGACCCCAATGGACGCGGCAAATTTCAGGTTTGAAGCGCGGCATTCCTCAAGCGCATCCTGATGCCGGACGGAAAGGAGGGCAAATCGTTCCCAGTCTTCCGGTACGCACAACGGCACAGGGTGCTTCAGGGAGTAGAACTTCGACGAGCTTGGAAACGCGACAACCTTCTTGCCAAGCAACGTGGCCCAATAGGCGCCATGGTAGCTATCCGTCAAAACCAGCTCGCAGCTTGCGAGGTATGCGATCACGTGGTCAAAGTCTGCGTCATTTGAAAGGAGCTCGATCTTGTCCGGAAGCCGGGCGCTGAAGGACTTGTTCAGCATTGTGCCCTTGTGAACATAGAGCCCGACCTCGCGGGTTGAGGAAATTTCACGAAACATGTCAAATAGGGGCGATAGGCAACTGGCGCAGGGTACCCATTCGAAACCCTGGTTGTAATCCCGGATGCCAACCCTGTCGAACGGGATGGAGCTCGCGTCGATCTCAAATTTCAGCTTGCGCCAGTCCGTCAATGCCCAGGCGTTATGCCCTGCACCCCATAGCACGGTCTCACAATTCGGCTTTTTTATCTGGAAGAGTTTTTCCAATCCAGGCTTGAAGAAGTCTATCCCCACAAGCCCGCCGCCACCAACAATGATCTGATCCGCACTACTCACGGAGTCCAGCCAGCGTTGGCGGTCCGCCGTCAGCGGAACTTCCGATTGGCGAAAACCCAATAGGTCCAGTCGCTCGCCACCTTTGAGAGACTCAAAATATAAGGCCGGAGCGCATCGCAAGTCACCGACATTGTTCGTGATACTTCGATGTAGGTTAAGGATCATCGGCTGCCTCTGCGGTCGTCCGGCCACTCGCAATCGGATCGTTTGGTGTCGAGCCAGACCCCGTGCGCCGTGCCGTCTCGAGCGATATGATTGTCGTTCAGTTGATGGTCCGCGCACCAAGCATGGAAAGAGGTGACTGCGCTCATGACTGTGGATCACTCATTGGAACTTGTAAACGGGATGGGCTTCCAGTGTGTTCGGCAGGGGTAAGCACGCTCCAAGACGGCATGGCTGTCATCGCCTGGCAGGGAGATACGTGGGGGTGGAGGGCGCGCGATGACCAGATCCCGCAGCCGGTCGACATGTTCTGACCGCGCATATCCCCTGCCAGCGTCAACGCACGAGCATGCCGTGCACGACAAGCTCGGTTCCCAGTGAGCATGGGTCCGCGCCGATAGGGCGGCCTGCCAGATTGATTGTCTGTGGACCGACCTTGGAGAGATAGACCTCCTCGGGTTGTGTATGACCATACCAGCTATAGAAATTCCTGGTGACCCGGCGTCCCCTCACTAGAAATTCGCCAATGCCGGACCATTGATGGTGTTCGCAGACGATAAGCAGTTCGGTTGCTTCTCCGCGCCAAGTGAAGCTGGAGCCGGCGTCCTTGGCTATCCGCTCATGACCGCCGCCGGGGCTCCAGTTTCCGTAGTATGCGAAGGACGGGTCGTGATGGGGAATGAACTTGTACCTCTTTACCAGCCGCCGTGTCTCGTCGAAATAGGGTGCCAGATAGTCCAGCTCCGCCACGCATGTCAGATTGCACGTGTAGCCTGCGGTGACTGGATCGCGCGACGTGGAGATGGAGAGCGGTTTAAGTCCATGATTGTTCATGATCCGGACGAGGGTATCCGCGTTGAGGAAGTACGGGTAGGTCTGGCCTTTCTTCCAACCAAGCGGGATTGAACAAGAGAGCCTGCCTTTTTCGGCCAGAGAAGCTGACAGCGCCTTGACTGTCACACCGAGGCCGGACGTCAGATGAGACAAATCCGCCATGACCAGATCATAAAGAGGATCTTTGCGTTGATATGCGGGATTCCATTTCCCGCGATGCGTGATGACCAGGCTGCTGTCATTATCCGGAGAGGGTGAGGAAGCCGTATGTGTGGCTTTGAAGTCGTAGTGGTCAACGTTGAGCCTTTGCCCCGATATTCCGAATGCCGGAACCCAATGCTGTCAGGTCGGTGCCAAGACTCAGCACCCGGCACTGTTCCGGGCCGGGCGCCAGGGCATCAATCAGCATTGATCCGCCTAGAGGCACTTGCGTTTCGGATTGGCTCGTAACCACAACCGGCATCTGGATCAAATACTGAACAGTGTTCGCAGCCAGTCCCTGTTTCGGCTCATGAATTCCTCCGAGCTGAGAAGCTCGAGAACCAGATCATCCAAGGTATCGAGATCACGCTTGTCCGCAATCGCGGTGGCGTCCTCGGGCTCACGATCGAGCAGCAGTTTGTAGGCGGTTGTAATGGTCAGATCGCTTATCATTCGCCACCTTGCTTCCTGGTTCTCATCTGACGTTTCCAGTCAATGTCATTCCGCGTCACGTGCGAGATGATCCGATAATTTGTGCTCAAGATGCGCTGCCTTCTCGCTGATCGCGAGTATCTCCGCCTGGACGTCTTTCATTGTCTTTGCGAGGCGAGAGATGGCCTCGGCATTCCGAAGGACCTCCAGGATCTTTTGCTGCAGACCATCTGAATTGCTCTGAACTTTGTCCAGGTCCCGGCGCAGCAAAGAGAGGTCATGCGCAATCTTGTGCGTTGAGTCCGCCAGCTCCCGTTCCTTGTGGAAGAAGTCCGACCAGACAGAGAGGATTTGCGGCCAGCGGGATAAGCATTCCTCGCCGGCAAGCAGTTCAAGCCGGAAGCGTTCGAACTTGAAGGACGGGCGCTCCGCGGCTTCGAATTCCTCGTCGGTTGCCCGCCGGTTACAGATGAACGCGACAAGCTCATTGACCTTCGCCTGCCCAGGGGTGACGTTTTCCACTCGGACCTCTATCAATTTATAACCAAGGACACGTCGTTGGTTATCCATATGTCAGGGGTTGCAACGGGTGCGGCCGGAGTTGCAACGTTCGCGTAGGCCTCGGAGACGGCCTGGGCCATCGCGTCCACCGTATATTTCCGAAGAAAGCTTGCTTTGGCCCGCTTGCCGATCCTGGATCTGAGTGTGGCGCTTTCGGCCAGCCTCTCCAGCGCGGCTTGCAGGTCATCGGCATCCTCATTGTGGAAAAGCAAGCCATCGATGCCATTCTCGAATATTTCACCAAGACCGCCTGCATCGGACGCGATGACCGGTTTGCCGAAGCGCATGGCCTCAATGGCAATCAAGCCAAAACTCTCAAACCGGGAGGGGGCTATGAAGACGTCACAGGACGCATAATGCGCAAGCAACTCGTCATCGGCCACGTAGCCATGAAAAACAACGCGGTCCTCCAAGTTGTTGGCGGTAATGGCGGCGCGAAGCGTCCGGATCTGGTCATCGAACTTCATGTCGCCAAGCACCTCCTCGCCGACGATATGAAGATCGGCATCGGGATACTTGAGCAGAAGGGGAATGGCGGCGGTGAGAAGCAGATCAACGCCTTTCCGGCGCTCCAGGCGGCCGACGAACAGGAACTTCGTGCGCGCTTTGAGTCGCCTTGTTGGTTGAGGGTGACTCTGGGGTACGGCGACGCCGTGGGGGACGATGGCGAGGTTCGATCCATCCAGTTCGAGCAGATAGGCGGCCTCGATTTCCCGGATGATGGCGTCACTATTACCGAGGATGAGTGACGAGTGCTTGAGGAGCCACCGTTCGGCTGCGATGATGCGGTCAACGTGCTTGTGCCGGTATTCCAGATCCTTCTTCCAGTGCTCCTTGAAGGGCAGGGCCAGTTTGTAGGTCGTGTGAAGTGACGTCACCACCGGGATGTCGAGATGCGTGGCGCAGACCAGGCCTTCGACGTCCCAGATGGGTGCCGATACAATATCGAGGCCCCACACTTCCTGAATCCTGACGGCCTCCTTGTAGACGGCCAGGGCCCGCTGATAGATGGACGACGGGACAGGCGTTGGGACAGAGGGCCCTATCTCATTTCCATTTGGCACACGGTGAACCCATATGCCTGCCTGATATTCCACGGTGTGTGGGCCTGCCGTGGAAGCAATGACGTGGACCCTATGGCCCATTTTCGTCAGACCGTGGGCAAGTTCGGCTGTCCATCGCGCGATGCCCGCGGTTTCGAGAGGTGGGTATCCCTGGGAGACGAGGCAGATCCGCAGCGGTGCTCGGGCGGGCTCAAGCGGGAAGGGCAGAAAGGACGTGGCGGCCGGCTTCGATGCCAACGCGTCCGTGGAACGTGGCTTGCCGACGGCGAGCGAGGTTCCCTCCACGACGCCGGTTTCGATCTCCTTGGTTAACCGGAGGAAATGTGCCGGCGTGATCTTTTCATGATCTACAAACCATCTGGTGGAAAACAGGAGCTCTTCCGAGAATTTCGAGAGTTCATCGACCTGGGCCGAAATGTCTTTAACCGTGCGCCTGTGCTTGAAGCAAAAATACGCCTTGCTGCGTGCGGGGGCGAGCAAGGATTTTGGAATCCTCTCCACCGTCCGCGTATGGCTGGGTGCATATCTATGAAGGATGAGCGCTTCTGGAACGGTGAGAAGCCGTCCACCGAGGTCATTGAGCCGGAGGCAGACGTCGGTTTCGTCCAGCATGTAAGAGAAGACTTCATCGAAGCCGCCAATCCGGAACAGCGCGGACCTGCGGAAACTTGAGTTCGTTCCGAGCAGGCTCGGGAAGCTGTACGAACCTGGGAAGTTTATGAAGTTGGCGGGATCGATACCCTCGAAAAAATGTGCGTTACCCAGACGGTCACACACAGTGTAGCGGCACTGAAAGTTTACTCCGGTATGGTCGAGCGTAAAGCCGCCAACGCCATAGACGTTGCTGTCCGCATAGGGCGCCATTATCCTTTCAAGCCAGTTCGGATGGGCAACGGCGTCATCATCGATGAAGGCGCACACATCGCCGGAAGACGCGGCGATGCCGATGTTTCGCGATTTGGAAAGGTTGGGTTCGCTACAGTGCAGTACCTTTATCCTGCCGGCAAACGTTTGAAGGATCGCGTCGGTATTGTCCGTGGACGGACCATTGACAACGAGAACCTCGAAATTGCGATAAGTCTGGCCTTCCAGCGAGGACAGGCTTTCCGCAAGGAAAGACGCCCTGTTGTAGGTGCTTATGACGATACTTGCCTTCATCACGTCCTCTGTTTCCTAATCGACGCTTAAAACGGGAACGCAAGGTGGGCGGGGAGCCGTGCCATGTTTCTGTGCAGCTGCAAGATCAGAATGGATCGACGAAATGCATTATTAGTTAAAACTTCGATCTAAGACCGAAATCAGAACGTCGAAATTGCCTGTCTTACTGCCACGTGCGGCCGCGCTTGCACTCTCGTTGTATGTATTGCGATCACCTGCGGGACGAGGGAAGTCGAAGAAGTACCAATATGGCTCGAACTCAAGGGCAACGGCACCTTGCCGGACGGCATTCGCTGCCCAATCGGCCACCACTTTTGGATCGCAGCGTGATTCCGGGATCTTCGCGCGATCGCACACCCAGGCCTGATCGGACAACCCGATCCCGGCCGTGCCCCTGCTCAGCGCGGGAGGGAACAAGGATGACCAGTCATCGATCCGCCGGTAGAGGGGATTGGGACCGCCCTTAAGAGGTTCGTTGTTGGCGTACATCAGGATGGTGATGCCTGGATATCGGCGCATGGTTTCAATCAGCAGTCTCTCGTTCTCTGGCTGGGAAACAGCAGAGCCTTTGAGAAAATGATTGCCGCCCGACAGCCAGTAGGGGTCGCTGAAAATGACCTTCATCCGGTTCCGATAGGCAAATCGATACTCGTCCTCCAGAATACGCGGATCAAAGTAAGCGCCGGCCGGATACGATGAGGAGGCATGGGGAAACCAGTCCGTGCCTTGGTGGAACATGGCAACAGACAGATTGGCGGCGAAGGTTTCGTGCAACCGGATGCCGGCGAAGCCCGCACCGTATCGATTCCTGATACCCTGGAGATAGGCGGTTGATTGACAGAGGCCGTGGCTGCGGTCGAACGGTGTCGAGACTGGCTTGTTTGACGGCCGCGGAGGCGCCAGATTATCGGACGACCAGGTATCGAGAAAAAAGCCGATATGCGCCGATGAAAAGACATCGAGCGCCTTCAGGAGCTTGCTCTGGTCGGACTGCGCGCAACCCAGGGTGACAAAGACCTGATAGCGATCCTTGAGCCGCGCTAGCTCGTTTGCGACGCGGCTCAATGCGGCGACGTCCTCATTCTGGACAGGACTATTTACGAAACCCTGCTCGACGGAGAAGACAAGAGCGACGGACCTGTGGGCCGATGCCGCCGGTGCGCAGGCTGGGCTGCACAGCAGGCTGAGCCATAGAAGCGCAGGGAGCGCTTTGTTGATCCTTTGAAACTGTGATCGCTGGCCAGAAAGGCAGCGGGCGGCTCGGCCACTATCCGTCACGTCTCAAACTCGATCAATACACGCCGGCGCACATCGGCTGGCTGTGTGTCCACACCCGGACTGTCCTCCCACGCACAAAATTCCCAAATGCACGTGCGCGGGGACATCGTTCAGCATCGCCGCGGAGCAATTATCGTGCGCTGCCATCATGACCCCAAGCGGCGGGACTAAGCTTAGACCGCCGAAAACGATTGATTAACAGATCGTATTTGCTATGAAAAGTGCTTTCTAAATTCCACGACAGACCATAGTGAAATGTCTAGGGTCAGGTCCGTGGTTTGCTTGCCAACGACACCGCACGTGCCACGAACAAGTTGCCGCACACCGAGCCAAAAAGGAGAAAGACAAACCTTTATCAATTGATTCCGCGACAGCACTGGAAAAGTTTTTTGCTTCTTTTTTTCAAAAAAGAAGTGCTTACTCCCATCATGTTTCTAAGCTGCGGCGAAGCCGTCATTGATCTCTTCGCAACACCCGGCACTTTCGACCTGCGCGCAAAACTCGGTGGCTCGCCTTTGAACGTTGCCATTGGGCTTGCGCGGCTGGGATACCAGGCCGGTTTCCTCGGTTGCGTTTCGCGGGACACGCTGGGCGAGACCATCTGCGGCGTCCTTACTCAGGAAGGCGTTGACATTTCCCTAGTGACGCGCACATCGCGGCCGGCCGCGCTGGCGCTGGTCGGATTACGTGAGGATGGCGTGCCGGACTACGGATTTTACGGACTAGCCGACGCGCCGGCGCCTGTGCCGCCGGCAATTTTGCCGGCTGGGTGCCGGGTGATCCATTTGGGGTCGGTCGGTGCCGCGCTGGGGGAGTCGGGCGCGGCACTTGAAGGCCTGCTGCACAGGGAACGTGGCGCGCGGCTGCTGTCCTACGATCCCAATGTCCGCCTGGCCGTGGAGCCGGATGTGGCGGTTTGGCGGATGCGGGTGATGGCACTTTCCGCGTGCGCCGATGTGGTGAAAGTGAGTGCGGAGGATCTGGAGCATTTGGGCGTGTCGCCGCGCGAGGCTGCGCGGATTTGGCTGGAGGGCGCCACGCGCCTGGTTGTGGTGACTGATGGCGGGCGCGGCGCGGAGGCTTTCACCCGCACGCTGCATGTGGCCGTGGCGGCGCCGGCCATTGATGTGGTCGATACCGTGGGGGCGGGGGATTCGTTCCAGGCTGCCTTGCTGGCTGCCTGCGCGGATCGCGGGGCATTGTCCGGCATGGCGCTGGATCGTCTGGTTGCAGATGAGATCAGGGAGATCCTGGAATTTGCGGTCCAGGCGGCGGCGCTGACATGCACGCGCGCCGGGGCGGATTTGCCGCGCCGGCAGGGCGGAACCCTGCTTTAGGGCGCCCGCGGCGCGAGCTTTTCGTGCCCGGATTACCTGAATACGAACACGATGGATCCGGTCAGCGCCAGCAGCGCCACCGCAAGATACCGGTAATTGCGCCAGGCAGGTTCGCGCGCCAGGGTTGCCGTCTCCTCGCGGAAGAAGGCGGGGGTCCACACCAGGGCGGCGCTACCCACCGTGGTGCCGGAGCTGGAAAGACTGACAGCAACCAGCACGCTTGCGCTGAACGCCAGCAGGATGGGCGCCACATAGAGAAAATGCAGGCTGGTCCAGTGGAAGATCACGTTGGAGAGGAACATCATGACCCCTGCACCGGTGCCCAGCAGCAGCGTGGCGGCAGCGCCCGTGGCGTTTGCACCGCGCCAGAACATGCCCACCAGGAAGAGTGCGAGGACAGGCGGCACCGCATAGGCCAGCGTTGCTTGCAGGTATTGCCAAAGGGATTGGAAGCGGTCGATCTGCGGCGCCCAGATCACCGCCAGCGCCATGAAGGACAGGGTCGCCAAGCGGCCGGACAGCACCAGGCTGTCGCCAGACATCTGCGGCCGGATGCGCTTGATGAAATCCATCGTCACCAGCGTGGAGGCGGAATTGAAGGTGGAGGCGACGGCGGACATCACCGCGGCGAGGAATCCGGCCACCACCAGGCCGAGCAGGCCGGTTGGCAGCAGGTTGAAGATCAGCGTGGGATAGACGTAATCCGCGCGCGGGAGATGGGGAAACAGCAGCAGCGCGCAGGTGCCAGGCAGGACCATCAGGAACAGCACGGGCAGTTTCAGGAGTCCGGCGAACAGCGCGCCCCAGCGGCCATGGTTGGCGTTCTTCGCGGACATCACCCGCTGCACCATGAACTGGTTGGTGCACCAGAAATAGAAGCCGAGAAGCGGTACGCCCAGGACAAGCCCAGGCCACGGCACGGACGGATCGCCGATCGGGCGGATCAGGGAGAGGCGGTCCGGCGGCACGGCCTGCATCACATGCGTCCAGCCACCCGCATGGGCGAAGGCGGACACCGCGATGACACCGGCGCCGGAGAGCAGCACGATGGCCTGCACCGCCTCCGTATAGATCACCGCGCGCAGGCCGCCGCACACCGTGTAAAGCCCTGCCGTGGAGGCGAGTGCGGCCACGATCATCCAAAGCGGTGTTCCGGGAAACAGCAGGCGGAACAGGATGGCGCCGCCATACAGCGTGCCGGCCGCGTCCACCGCGATGTTGAGGAACAGGGTCAGGCTGGCGAAATACAGCCGCGCCCGCCCGTCATACCGCCGTTCAAGGTATTCCGGCATGGTGTAGACTTGGCTGCGCAGGATGAACGGCAGGAAGAAGATGCAGAAGAACACAAGGACGACGCAGGCCATCCACTCGTAATTGTAGACCGAGATGCCGACACCATAGGCCGCGCCGGCCAGCCCGATGAGCGTGGTGGAGGAGATGTTGGACGCCAGCAACGCGAGGCCGATCACCGGCCAGGTGGAGGAGCGTGACGCCAGGAAGAAGTCCTCCGGCCGCAACCGCGCGCGGGAGACATACAGACCGAGGCCCACGACGCCGGCCGCATAGATGACCACCACCAGCCAATCCAGGTTGGCGAGCAGCGCATGGGCGGGCGCGCCATTGAGGTTTGTCATGAAGGCTCCCGGACGTGGCGTCTCGGTTTCGCAACCGGCGCAATTGCGGCAAGTGTAGGCGAGCGGGCGTGGCGATGCAATCGTTTGCAAGACTGCGCTCGACTGGCTAGGTTCGCGCCGAGATGACGGATCGGTGCCTTATGCAAGCTGACATCGCTGAACCTTGCATCAGGCAGGCGCTGGCGCCGCTGATCCCGGCGCGGCCGGCGCTGGCGGCGCGCATGGCGGCGCATCTTCCCCCGCTGGGCGCGGCGCTGGACGCGCTTTATGCGGATCATCCCGACTATGTCCACGCGGTGACCGGGCTGGCCGCGGCGTTGGCGGCGGCCTGCGCGGCGCGGGCGCCGGATTTGTGTGCGCTGGATGCGGCGCGGGAGGCCGCGCCCGGCTGGTTCCTGGGCAGCGAGATGATCGGCTACAGCGCCTATGTGGATCGGTTTGGCGGCACGCTGGCGGGCGTGGCGGAGCGGGTCCCCTATCTGCAGGCGCTTGGCGTGCGGTATCTGCATCTGCTGCCGTTCTGGCGCGCGCGGGCAGGGGACAGCGACGGCGGATTCGCGGTGGCGGATTACGCGCAGGTGGAACCGCATCTGGGCAGCATGGCGGATCTGGATGCGCTGGCGGCGCGGTTGCGGGCTGCCGGCATCAGCCTGTGCGCGGATCTGGTGCTGAACCACACGGCGGATGATCACGCCTGGGCGCTGGCCGCGCGGGCAGGGAACCCGGCTGCGCGCGGCTTCTACCATGTTCTGGCGGATAGCGCGGAGGTGGCGGCTTACGAGGCGTCCCTGCCGCAAGTGTTTCCCCAGACCGCGCCTGGTAATTTTACGTATGTGCCGGAGATGCACGGTTGGCTGTGGACCACATTCTACCCCTATCAGTGGGACCTGAACTACGCGAATCCGGCTGTGTTCGTGGCGATGGCCGGTGTGGTGATGACGCTGGCGAACCGCGGCGTGGAGGCGTTCCGGCTGGATTCCGCTGCTTTCCTGTGGAAACGCCTGGGCACGACCTGCCGCAGCCAGCCGGAAACCCACACGGTGATCCGGGCACTGCGCGCGCTGATGGCGATTGCCGCACCGGGGGTGCTGCTGAAATCCGAAGTGATAGCGCCGGTTGTGGACGCTGCTGCCTATCTGGGATCGGACGCGGCGCCGGAATGCCACCTGGCCTATCACGCCGGGCTGATGACGGCCGGCTGGGCCGCGCTGGCGGAGGGCGATGCCAGCACCGTGCGCGCCGTGCTCCAGGCCGCGCCCGCGCCGCCGCATGGTGCAGGCTGGGTGACCTATGTGCGGTGCCACGATGATATCGGGTGGCAGCCCTTGGCCCCCCAGGCCGGCCAGGCGGCCGATGGGACGGCGATGGATGACGCGCAGGTGCAGGCGCGGCTGCGGACGACCTCAGATTTCTACACGGACGGGCGCGGCTTCGCGCGCGGCGAGGCATTTCAGCCGGGCGGGGACGCAGCCCACGGAATCAATGGCACCGCGGCCTCCCTGGTGGGGTTCGAGACGGCGCACACCACGGCAGAGGAGGATGCAGCCCTGGCGCGGCTGCGCCTGCTGGCTGGATTGGCTTTTGCCGCGGGCGGCCTGCCGCTGCTGTTCATGGGGGATGAGACGGGACAGCTGAACGACTGGGGCTACGCCGAAGATCCGGCGCGGCGGCATGAGGGGCGGTGGCTGCATCGCGGCCTGTTTGACGCAGAGGAAGCCGCAAGCCCGCGCGCCACAAGGGTGCGGGCGATGGTGGCGGAGCTTGCCGCCGCGCGGCTCGGTCTGCCCGCCTTGGACGCCGGCACCGCGCCGGCTGTCATCGCGGTGCAGGGCGCGGGCATCGTGGCGTTCCGGCGTGGCCCGCGCCATGTGGTGATGTGCAATTTTGCCGACCGGCCGGAGCGCGTGGCGCTGGATGGAAGCTGGCACGCGCTGCTGGGCACTGCACCGAGTGGCGGCTGGGTGGAGCTGGGCGCCTACGGCATGGCCTGGCTGGCCGCGAGCCCCACGCCGTCCTGAGACGTCAGGTCCTGACGCGCGCGCTGCGGTCAGGCGTTGTATCGCGGACGACGAGCTGCGCTGGCAGTTCCACCGGCGCCACCGCCCGGTCCTCGATCAGCGCGCACATGGTTTGCACCAGCAACTTTGCGGCCCGCGGCAGATCCTGCCGGACCGTCGTCAGCGCGGGGTTCGTGTAGGCGGCCATTTCGATGTCATCGAAGCCGACGACGGCCACATTGGTCGGCACATGCAGCCCGCGTTGGCTCAGCGCCTTCATGGCGCTGAAGGCGATCACATCCGATGCGGCAACGATCGAGTCGAACGGGTGTCCGGTATCGATCAGGCTGTTTGCGGCTTTCAGCGCTTCGGCGGGATCGAAGCTGGAGCAGACCGTCAACGCGCGGTGCGGCACCAGGCCGGTGTCCTTGTGCGCGCGCGTGAAACCGGCGTGGCGCTGTGCAATCTCCGGCAGCCGCGTGTCCCCCAGGAAGGCAAGGCGCCGGTATCCGCGCGCGATCAGGTGGCTGGCCGCCAGATGGCCGCCGTCGCGGTTGTCCGTGCCCACCGTCGCGTAGCT
>CAZZYR010000006.1:13428-19507 GCA_964658235.1 uncultured Acetobacteraceae bacterium
TCCGATACGTGCTGGTCGCGGTCATGGATCAGGGTGATCAGCACGCAGACCACATTCGACCGGCGGGATCGCAGGGCGCTGGCGGCGGGATTGACCACAAAGCCGGTGCTGCGAGCCAGCTCCTCGATCTTTACGCGCGTGGTGGCTGAGATCAGCGGGTGGCCGGCCAGGGCGCGCGACACGGTTGACTGGGAGACACCGGCCATGCGGGCCAGGTCAGCCATGGTGACGAGGGGAGTGCTCATGGTGTGTCTATAAAACGATGGGGCAGGGAGGGCTGCTTTTTTTGAAAGAGCGCGGCGGGGAGCGTCGGTATGGTCGCTTTGTGCCACTTTGGACACAGCTGACACGACCTATGCAATCGATTGTTGCACACGATTGCGGAATGTGAGAAGCAGGCGGCAACGCGCTGGATCACCGGCGCGACCGTGTCCGAGAAGGGCTGCGGCATTTTGGGAGGATACAATGGTCCGCATTTCCATGCGTGCTCGCCTGCTCGGCACTGCTGTGTCCGGAACGTTCGCTTTGCTGTGCGCGGCACCGGCGTACGCGCAAACCGACAATCCTGCACCATCCGCCACCGGAGCGCCCGGTGCCGCGCCGAACGCCTCCAGTCCGGGCCAGAAAAATGACAGCGTCGGCCTGGAGCAGGTGATTGTGACCGCGCGGGCGCGGCCGTCCACCAAGCTGCGCTCCAGCGTGTCCGTGACGTCGTTGAGTGCCGCGGCCATCGCCCAGTCCGCGCCAGCCTCGGCGGCGGAAATCCTGCGCAACGTGCCGGGCATCCGCGCGGAAAGCTCCGGTGGCGAAGGGAACGCGAACGTCGCGGTGCGCGGGCTTCCGGTTGCCTCCGGCGGCGCCAAATACATCCAGTTCCAGGAAGATGGCCTGCCGATTCTCGAGTTTGGCGATATCGATTTTGCCACCGCGGACACGTTTCTGCGCGCGGACGCCAATATAGACCGCGTGGAGGTGGTCCGCGGCGGCTCGGCCTCCACCTTCACCTCCAACGCGCCAGGCGGCGTTATCAACTTCATCGACAAGACGGGTGAAGTCGCCGGCGGATCGCTTGGCACCACGCAGGGCCTGAACTTTTCCCAGCACCGTTATGATTTCGATTACGGCGCGCCTTTGGGCAACGGCTGGCGCTTCCACGTGGGCGGCTTCTACCGCAACGGTGAAGGCCCACGCACTGCCGATTTCGAGGCGGAGAATGGCGGCCAGATCAAGGGCAACGTCACCAAGGAATTCGACCGCGGTTTTGTCCGCCTGAACTTCAAGTATCTCAATGACCAGTCACCGGCGTATCTGCCCGTGCCGCTGCTGATCACCGGCAATCCGAAAAGCCCGAACATCAGCTCCGTCGGCGGCTTCCGCGTGCAGGACGGGACGCTGCTGTCACCTTATTTCAGGCAGGATGCCTATTACGATCACAACGGCGCCCTAAGGCAATCCGATTTGGGGCTTGGCTATCATTCGGTGGACGCCGCCATCGGCGGGGAAATCAGCTACGACATCTATGACGGCATCACCTTCAACGACCGCTTCCGCGTGGCACGCATCGATGGCAACTTCCTGGGCGTCTATCCGGCCAATGTCGGCAGCGCGCAGTCCTTGGCTGATTCGATTGGCGGCCCCGGTGCCTCCTTGCGCTATGCCAGCGGCCCGCAGATCGGGCAACTCGCAAATCCCGCGACGGTTGGCGGCAACGGCTTGGCCGTGCAGGACACGCTGTTCAACACAACGCTGAACAGTCTCAACAACGCGACCAATGACGCCAAGTTGTCCAAGACGATCAAGACAGACGGCTTCGGCACGTTCGATCTCGCCGCGGGCTACTACCATTCCACGCAGGACATCGTGGAGGACTGGCACTGGAATTCCTATCTGGAGACCGTGCAGGGCAAGGACGCCGTCCTGCTGGACGTCTATAATGCCGCCGGCAAGCCTGTCACCAGCCACGGCCTGGTGGGTTACAACGCAGGCTTCGGCAACGTGGCGCGCTACTACGATCTGCAGTACAACACGGACGCGCCCTACGTATCGGCAACGTGGCAGCAGGGCCCGATCAACTTCGATGGCAGCCTGCGCTACGACTTCTCGCAGGCCTCCGGCACCTACACCGGCGCACTGCCCGCAGTGTTCAACACGTACAATCCGAGCCTGCCCACAATCGGCGGTTACCTGGTCAACAGCAGCACCGCCGCACCGGTGCGCTACACCAAGAGTTATCTGTCCTACTCATTCGGCTTGAACTATCTGGTTGATCCGAGCCTCGCCGTGTTCGTGCGCGGCAGCCAGGGCGGCCGCGCGAATGCGGAGCGCATCCTGTTCGGCGGCGGCGTGGATGCCAGTGGCGGCGTGCCGCAAGATGTGGCCATCGACCTGGTGCAGCAGGTGGAAGGCGGTGTGAAGTATCGCAACCAGTTCGGCAGCCTGTTCGCCACCGGCTTCTACGCCCACACGCAGGAAACGAATGCGGATATCACAAACCGGCTGCAGCCGCTGATCGACGCGGTGTATGAAGCGGAGGGCCTGGAGATTCAGGGTGCCGTGCACTATGGCAATTTCAACATGGCGCTTGGCGGCACCTACACTCATTCACGCATCATTGCCGACACTATTACCCCGGCCGACGTGGGCCATGTGCCGCAGCGCCAGGCGGATTTCGTCTGGCAGATCACGCCAGGCTATTACACGGAGCACTATAACTTTGGCGTGAACATCATTGGCACCACGGACAGCTATGCCGATGACGGCAATGGCCTGGTCATGCCCGGCTACACCAGCGTGAATCTGTTCGCGAACTACTTCATCACGCCGGCGATCCAGCTCTCTTTCCAGATGAACAACGTGTTTGATACCATCGGCCTGACGGAGGTCGACAGCGCGCCGAACGCCCAGGGTGTTGCCACCGCGCGTTCAATCGATGGCCGCACGGCGAAAGCTGGCATCAGGTTCACCTTCTGAACCTAAGCTGCTCCTTTGAAGTCCAGATGGAGATATTTGGCTCGCCGCCGCCGGCGACATGAAGGGAAACTTGGTTCTTCTTGACAACCGGCGGCGGCGCTCGTTCAGGGTCGATTTTTTGTTGCTGCTTTTAGAATGCGGTCGCGTCGGCCTCCGCATGGGACACAAAGATCTGTGCGCCTATGGGCAGTCCCAAGGTGTTGCTGGCGTTGACCACGATGTGCAGTCCGGTAACTTGCACATGCCCTGTTGTCGGCGTTGGCTGTTCGTTCAACACGACGTAGCCGATCTCGGGGAGTGTGATGATCGTGTTTGGCGCAACATTGGCGCTGACCGGTACACCCGCCACAACCAGTTCGCCGAAGGTGGTCCCCACAGTGGATGGCGTGGAGACTTTACCGGTCCGCGCCTCCTGGGCGACGGCCACGATGTTGGTCGCCGTGATCAGCCCGCCGAGCAAGCTCACGTCCGCCACCGTCGCGCTTGTCCGGGAAATGTAGCTCTTGCCGCTGGGCCCGGCATTGGCAGTGCTGGTATTGGCGCCAAGAGAGAGGACGTTCGGCACGGACAGCGCGGCAACCGATTGGCTAACTGGCCCGTCCGTTCCCGTGCAGCTCCCAACGCCGGCGAACGCCCCGGCCACAGCGGTTTCCTGCAGGAGCGCGCCCGCGTTGGCACTGACCGCCAGGCTGCTTGCGTATCCGCCAAGGCTCGCGGCCGGCTGTACGCGATAGAAGCCCGCCGAGGCCTCACCGAATACGAGCACCGCACCCACTGGCAGCCCGAGCGAGTTTGATTGGCCAACTTCCAGGCGCAGCATCTCTACCTCAATGCCGGTTGCCAACGTGCCATAGGTGCCGGTCTGCACGAATTTGATGGTGAGTGTTCCCAGGCCTGCCAGTTTGATCGCGGTGTTCGGCGCCACGTCGGCGGCGATCTTCTGCCCTGCGACGACAAGGTTGGTCAGCACCGATCCGGCAAAAGACGGTGTCAGCGCGGTGGTTGTGACGCTGATGCCGGCCGAGGCCTTAATGGCATCGGCGGTGATGAGGCCGCTGAGAATGTTCAGTTTCGAAATCGTCGATGTTTGTATAGACGACGCTCCCATGGATGTTTTCAGCGCATAGGCGCTGGCGCTGGCGGTTGTGGCCGAGGCGGTGGATCCCGCCGGGCCAATGCTAAGCGTTGACACCCTGCTTGTGCGCTTGACGCCGTTCGTTCCGCTGCACGGGCAGCTTTCGGCGGCCGCGTTGTCAACGCCAAGCGAAACCGGCCCGACGATCGCCTGCGCTTCCACGGAAGCGCTTTGGCCAAAGAACTGGCCTGGAATGACCGTCGCGGCGGCGCGGGTGTCCCGTACGCAACAGATCCCCAAGCTGGCCCAAAAAATAATGCAGTATAAGCGAAAGTATTTTTTCTCCCGCAAACAACGCCAAGATAAGCAAGACATGACAATACTCCACCTACCGGCCAGCCATGATGGCAAATGCTCGGGCAGGCGCTACCTTAGGTGGCGCGTCTTTAAATGACAACAACCTTGACGTGAATGCACCTTGCTGGCCCTGCTAGCGTGCGCACACGGCTTCAGGAATTTCCGGCTGGTATCTGCGGGATTTTCGAACGCAGCGGTGCCGTATCGATCGTGCTCGGAACAGTGGCCGGCCAGAACGGAGAGAACGCCGCGCCTACTGCGTCCAAATACCCGTAGCCGGTGCTCTGTGTCGGGGCGATGAAATGACCCTCGGCATATTCGTTCCAGCTGTCCAGCAGCATCACGCGGCCTGGCACACCTTGCCCGCGTTGCGCCATTGCGGCCTTGGCCGATGTCAGCAAGGAGCCGAAATCCGCCGGCGTTAGCCTCCAGCTATCTGGGTTGCCCGCCCACGGTTCAGCATTCCAGCCCATGGAGGCCGAGACCATGGTCGGCAGCGCGGAGTACTGCAGCCAGTTGTCCCAGGCCTGACGCTGCATGTCCGACACCTGGGCATCGTTCGGGTTGGCGACGGTCATCAGATCAGAGAATGTCGGGACGTGGTAGGCAAACACGTAATCGAAACCCGCCGCGGCTGCATCCGCATTGGTGTGGTCGTAATCCGCCGTGTATTTATTACCGAACTTCGGATCAACGCCGCGCGGGTCGTTGCCAATGACCCAGTGATGCGCAGGGGTGGTGGATCCGGATTGCTGTGTCTCCAGGATCAACCCAGGGAAGCCCGCAGTCTTGACCGCGGCCCGAAAGGCCTTGATGGCCGACTGGGCGTTTGCAAGCCCTCCCATCTGATCGATAAACTGCTCAAAATCGTAGATCGCCAGAACTGGTTTGCCATCGATCTTGAGGTAGTTCGGCTTCACCATATAGGTGTTGATCCAATACGGCACCAAGTTCTGGACAAAGTCCGCAACGCCGGATGTGGTTCCGGTTGTTGATCCAACATTGATCCAGTTTATGCTGAATTGCAGAAGTGACCGATATTTGGCGTGGTTTGCGACCGAATCGAGGAAGTGGTCGTAACTCGCCATGACAGTGTGGGCGCCTTCGTTGCCCGCAAGCCGGAACCAGCATCCTTGCATGAAGGAAATGCCGTGCTCCACGGCCATCTTGATCTGCCAGTCCGTTGCCACGTCATAGGCTTCGTCGTAGGTGCCCATGACGGATATCCGGTCCGGGTAGTTTTGCAGGGTCTGCCAGTCCACCTTGTTCGCCCAGAGATTGCAGGATTGCGCGCCGACGAGGTATTTGCCTGTGTCCGCCACCTGGGGCGCCGGGACCGAGGCGGAACTTTGAACCGTGCGTGTGCCGGAAACGGTGAAGTTCACGCTGCTCGCGCGGTGCGCGGCCGCACCTGTCACGTAAAGGCGAACGTAGCGGAAGCTGCCTGAGACAGCGGTGTTGAACGCACGGCCGGTCGTGCTCCCGGCCTGGACCGCCAGCGTGGTCCAGTAGTTGTCCGCGGCATTGTCGTCGTTGGAGCCTTCGATCTTGAACGACCATGAATCGTCCGCGGCAAATGTTTGCTGAACATCCGTCAGCGTGTAGATGGCGCCAAGATCCACCACCAGCCATTGCGGAAATTGAGCGGTGGATGCCTCCCACCCTGCGGCAACCCGG